>JBCCUW010000150.1:0-9067 GCA_039196385.1 Pseudomonadota bacterium | reverse complement strand
GTTTATATGGCGGCGCCTCCTGATTTCTTTGCTCAGGTGCATGCACTCTGTGGTCAACGAGTGACGCCGGTTGCCATACTGACCAATGATATGTGGATGCGCGACACTGGCGCGGTGTTTGTCACCAATAGCGAGGGCGCGTTGGGCGGCATAGACTTCAACTTCAACGGCTGGGGTGACAAGCAGGTGCCGCGTGCTGCGGATGCAGCCATTGCGCGGGAGGTCTGTGCTCATGTTGGTATTTCCCGGCTTGAAACCACGCTCACCGGTGAAGGCGGTGGACTGGAGTACGATGGTGACGGCACGCTGCTGCTGACGGATAGTTGCTGGCTGAATAACAACCGCAATCCTGGCGTGGCGCGTGCCGCAATGACGGCGGAGTTTCAGCGTCTGTTGGGTGTGGAAAAAGTCATCTGGCTGCCGGGCGTGCGCGGAGAAGACATCACGGACGGTCACATTGACGGGTCTATCCGGTTTGTCAGACCCGGCGTGATCCTGACGAGCGGCTATCCGGATGACTCAACAATCTGGGGCAGTGTGATGCGCGAGTCGCGTGAAATTCTTCAGCGGGAGACGGATGCGCGTGGGCGTTCTTTTCAGCTTGTGGACATACCCAGCGCAATGCACCCCAGGAATACCCACGAAGATCTGTTCACGGGGTATGCCAATTACTACGTGGCCAATGGCGCGGTGTTCACCCCCACGTTTGGGGATGCCCCGGCGGATCGCTTGGCCCAGACGCGGCTTGCCAAATTATTTCCCGGCCGGGAAGTAGTCAGCCTGGAGGTGGATAGAATTTATGAATGTGGGGGCGGCATCCATTGTGTGACGCAGCAACAACCAAAACCACGCGTCTCAGGCAAGCGCTGAGGCCAATCGAGACATCACTAATACTTCAGTTTTAAAGCACTTGTTCAGCAGTCAAATCAAGCACTCGGGTGACTTTGGCGATCAGTTCATCCATTTCGGCGTGGGTAATACACAGTGGCGGCGCGGTCACCATGGTGTCCTCGATAGCCCGCATGACCAGACCGTTATTGATACTTAAGTCCCGGCACAGCGTGCCAACATCGCCTCGCTTGTCAAAGAAGGTCCGGGTTGGCTTGTCTTTCACCAGTTCGATCGCGCCGATCAGGCCCACCATTCTGGCTTCGCCGACGAGGGGGTGGGATGCAAGCGCGTGCCATTGTTCAGCCAGATAGGGGCCGCTGTCGGCAGCCACGCGGTCCACCATGCCTTCGTCGCGCAAAATAGTCAGATTGGCGATGGCCGCGGCCGCCGCGACCGGGTGGCCGGAATAGGTAAATCCGTGGTTGAACTCACCGCCTTTTTCGATCAGGCCGGTAGCCACGCGATCACTGACCATAACGCCGCCGATTGGCAGGTAACCGGAAGAGAGCCCCTTCGCTACAGACATCAGGTCCGGTCGGATGCCGAAGTAATCGCTGCCGAACCACTTGCCCGTGCGGCCGAAGCCGCAGATCACCTCGTCCGCGACGAGCAGGATGTTGTATTGATCGCAGATCTTTTGGATGCGCGGCCAGTACGTAGACGGGGGAATAATGACGCCACCTGCACCCTGGATGGGTTCGCCGATAAACGCCGCCACGTTGTCTGCACCCAGCTCAAGAATTTTTGCCTCAAGTTCGTCAGCGGCGCGCGTGCCGAATTGTTCAGGTGACAGATCGCCACCTTCGGCGTACCAGTAGGGTTGATTAATATGCACAATGTCAGGAATCGGCAGACCGCCCTGAGCATGCATAGGAGACATGCCGCCGAGGCTGGCCGCGGCGACTGTGCTGCCATGGTAGGCGTTATGCCGCGAGATGATCGTCTTTTTGCTGGCAAACCCTTCTGATGCCCAGTAGTGGCGTACCATGCGCACGACCGTGTCGTTCGACTCAGAACCGGAACCGGTAAAAAACACGTGGTTCATGTGCTCCGGTGTAAGATCTTTCAACATCCTGGCCAATTCAACCGCAGGTGGATTTGTTGTCTTAAAAAAACTGTTGTAATAGGGCAGTTCGCGAAGCTGGGCGCTGACCGCATCGGCAATTTCTTCGCGGCCGTAGCCGACATTGACGCACCACAGGCCCGACATTCCATCCAGGTACTGGTTACCTTCGCTATCCCATAGATAGACGCCGTCGGCGCGTGTGATTACGCGACTGCCTTCGTCGCGTAGATCTTTGTAGTTGGTAAAGGGATGCAGGTAATGTTTGAGATCAAGATCCTGCAGCTGTTCGGTGGTGTAGTTGTACATAACGACCTTCGGTGATGTAGAGCGTGTCAAAAGTCATTCGGAACCGCGTTCAGATCCACGTTGTGCAGGTGAGACGCCGCAGCACCTGGGCCGGATGACGTTTTGTTTGGAGTTTATAGTTTACAGACTTGCGCCGGAACTGGCACAGTAAAGGAGACAAATCACCACCTGAAGTACCCAGATATGACCGCACTTCCCGACTGGCTGACCGCGCACAACATTCAATTTGTAGAGTGTGTCGTTCCCGACTTTAACGGCATTGGCAAAGGTAAAGTTGTCCCCATCGACGAGATTAACAGCGGCGAAATCAGAATTGCCGAAGCGATCCTCGGTCAGGACATTGTTGGTGCCTGGTGTGAAGATCACGATCTTGTTGATGTGGCTGATGTGGATATGGTGCTGTCACCGGATTTGAGCACACTGCGCGAGCAACCCTGGAATAGCGGCATTGCACAGTGTTTGTGCGATTGCACGACGCTGGATGGTGAACCTCTGGACATCGCCCCACGCGCTGTGTTGAAAAACCTGTTGACCCGTTTTTCTGACTTGGGATTCAAGCCGATTGTTGCCCAGGAGGCAGAGTTCTACGTGGTGGATAAGAATCCCAATTCTGACACGCCGCTGCACGCGGCCGCCGGCGTATCGGGCCGCGCGCCGCGCAGCCCCCGTTCGTTTCAAGTGGAAGCTATGGCTGAGTATGCACCGTTTCTGGACAAACTCTATCACTACAGCGCTGCGCAACAGATTGCGCTGAAGGGTACCGTTCAGGAAATGGGGCCTGGCCAACTGGAAGTAAACTTCCATCATGGCGACGCGCTATTCAAGGCGGATGAGATGTTTGTCTTCAAGCGCCTGGTGCGGCAAGCCGCCCAGGTTGCCGGGTATCAGGGCACGTTTATGGCCAAACCCATGTCCAGCGCTGCGGGCAGCGCCATGCACCTGCATCAGAGCCTGGTAGACATGGACTCAAACACCAATGTCTTTGCTGCCGGTAAAGATGAGGACGGAACGTTCAGTGACGTGTTTTACAACTATCTGGGCGGGTTGCAGAAATACACACCGATGGCAATGGCGCTCCTGGCGCCGAATGTGAACAGCTATCGGCGTTTTGAAAGCGCAGAATCGTGTCCAACCAACGTGGAATGGGGCATCGATAATCGCACCACGGGCTTCCGCGTGCCGCGCTCAGGAGCTTCGGGTACCCGCATCGAAAACCGTATTCCTGGTTCGGATAACAATCCTTATCTTGCTATTGCGATCAGTCTGGCGTGTGGCTATCTGGGCTTGCAGGAAGGCTTGTCACCCACCGAGCCGGTGACTGAGAGCGCATGGGACCTCGAATATACTATCCCGCGCAGTCTGCGCGAGTCGTTGCAGGCACTGGAGTCTTGTGAGCCGCTGGTTGACTTGTTGGGAGAGCGTTTCGTCGGGCTGTATCTGGATATCAAGCGGCGCGAAATTGAATCATTTTCAGCCAAGGTCACGGCGTGGGAACGTGAACACCTGCTGTTAACCGTATAGCAGCCCACCATCCGCAGACTTTCGCGTGTAGGCTGAGAAGCACGAGGTGAGTCGCCACAATACTCTGGTTGTCTCATTCGATGGGGCCCTGATGTGGCTGTGAATCACTACGACACAATAGTTATTGGCGCTGGACATAACGGTCTGGTCTGTGCCAGCTATCTGGCCAGAAACGGTAAGCGTGTGTTAGTGCTTGAAGCGGCCGACGTTTGCGGCGGTCTCGCCGCGACCCACGAATTTCATCCGGGCTTCAATGCCTGCGTTGCCCAGTACGCAAGTCATCTGCCCAGGCGGATTGTTGAGGATCTGAAGCTGGCGGACTATGGGTATCAACCTGGTCGGCTGGATCTGATTGGCTTGTCACCGGGTGCGACCCCCTTACGTTTGAGCGATGCCAACCTGAATGGCGCGGCATCTGCCGATCTTGAAGCCTATCGAGACTATCACCGGCTGGTCGATAAGCTCGCGCAAATGTTTCAGCCGTTCTGGCAGAAAACCGTACCCCCCATCGGCAACAACTCTCTACCGGAAATCCTGGCGTTTGCGCAGCTGGGATTTAAGATACGCACGCTTGGTAAAGAGGACATGCAGGAGTTCTTTCGTATCATCGCCTTGCCTATGTACGACCTTCTGGATGAGTATGTGTCGTCGCCGCTGTTGAAGGCGATGCTCAGTTGGGATGGTCTGATTGGTACAAAACAGGCGCCGCGCTCACCTAACAACTCGGTCCTGCACCTGCTTTATCGATTGCAGGGTAGCGCTGATGTGTGTGTCAACGTGCCCGGTCTGGTTAATGCGCTTTCTGGCGCAGCGGAGGCGGCGGGTGTTGAGATTCGCACAGGTGCCCCGGTGGCCAGAATTCAAATTGAAGCCACACCTGGCCAAACAAGTGACGTCACACAGCTCGCGGCAACTGGAGTTGTGCTGGAAAACGGCGAGCAGATTACCGCGTCTCAGGTGATCTCCAATGCTGATCCGAAAACGACGTTTCTGACCCTGGCCGGCGCAGAGTATCTGGATATTGAGTTCACCAACCGCATTGCGCGATACCGTGATCGCGGTATGGTCTCGAAGCTGCATCTTGCGCTGGATGGACTTCCGGCATTCTCCGGCGTTGAAAATCCCGATGGCCGGCTGTTGCTTGCGCCAGACGTCGAGACCATAGAATGGGCTTATGACAATGCCAAATATGGCGAGCTGCCTGAACAACCAGTCATGGAACTCATGGTGCCATCCTTGCATAACACGGAACTCGCTCCGGCAGGCCAGCATGTCTTGTCGGCTAACATCATGTATACCCCGTTTGAAGTGCGCGATGGCGGATGGACAGAAACGTCGCGGGCGGCCTTGTTGGAGTCGGCTTTAACGGTGTTGGAGGCGTATGCGCCGTCCATTCGATCACAAGTGTTAGGCGCCCAGTTACTGACGCCGCAAGATCTGGAAAACACGTACCGGGTCAGCGGCGGGCATTGGCATCACGGTGATTTTGCGCTGGACCAGCTCATTATGATGCGTCCGACGCATGGCGCTGCGCAATATACCACGCCGATCAGCGGATTGATGCTGTGCGGCGCTGGTACGCATCCGGCAGGGGACTTAACGGGTCTGCCTGGGTTTAATGCAGCCAGGGAGGCATTGAAGTGAGTCAGTACGACGCCATCATCATCGGTGCCGGCCACAACGGGTTAACCAACGCAGCTTATCTGGCCAAGGCGGGTCTGAACGTGCTGGTGGTTGAGAAGAACGACTACATCGGCGGTGCTGCGGTGTCGCGCGAGTTGCATGAAGGGTGGGTGTACTCAAATTGTTCCTACGTCTGCAGCATGATGCGTCAATCGTTACATCGCGATCTCGACCTGAGTCGTCACGGTCTGATGTTGGTACCTTATCTGGGCACGGTGAACTTTGCCGACAACGGTGATACGTTGCTGTCTTATCACAGTGAAGCAGCAGCTTACAACGAGTTGAAACGCATATCGCGCCACGATGCAGATGCGATGTTCAGAATCCAGACGGATCTAACCCGCTACTCCCAGGTTATTCGCAAAACACTTTTGCGCACACCACCGGACCCGACCAGCTTTAAACCCAGAGATATCCACGAACTGCTGTTTCTGGCGAAAGAGTTCTGGTCTCTCGGCGAGAAGGAGCTGTATGAGTACATTCGTTTCTTTACATTGAGCGCAGCGGACTTTCTGGACGAGTACTTTGAAACCGATATCGTCAAGACGTCCATGGCTGGGGCAGGGATTATTGGTACCGCGTTGGGTGTCTATTCACCAGGATCTTCGTACATCCTGCTGCATCACGTAATGGGTGACGTGGATGGCAGTATAGGCGCGTGGGGTCTGGCACGTGGTGGCATGGGCGCCATCTCGAATGCCATTGCATCAGCGCTGCAGTCGTACGGTGGCGAGATCAGGACCAACGCGCCGGTTGAGAGGATATTGGTCAAGGATGGCAAAGCCTCAGGCGTGGCTTTGAGCAACGGTGATGTTCTGAATGCCGACATCATCGTGTCAAATCTTGATGCGCGACGCACTTTCACACAGATTATGGAAAAAGAAGATCTTCCACCGGGTATCTACGAGAAAGCCGCGAACTATAAGATTCGGGGTTCTTCAGGCAAGGTGAACATTGCGCTGTCAGGCTTACCGAAATTTAACAATGTACCCGACAATCCGTACGTAAACCGGGGTGGACAGGCGTTTTCGGGATCACTGGAAACCATGGAACGCGCTTACGACTGTTGGAAGCGAGGCACCTGGTCAGATGATCCGTTTATCGAAGGTGTCATACCCTCCGCCTGGGATCCGACCGTGGCGCCGCCCGGCATGCACTGGATGTCCAACTTTATCCAATACTGCCCGCCGGAGCTCGCGGACGGCCCGTGGACCGAGGAGAAACGGGATCAATTCGGACAGACGGTGATCGACAAGATCGAACGTTACAGCCCCGGCTTTAAAGATCTGATTGTGCATATGGAAGTTCGTACGCCCTGGGAGATTGAGCAGGAGGTTGGCTTGACGGAAGGCAATATTTTCCAGGGAGAGCTGACGATTGATCAACTGTTGTTCAATCGACCCTTTCCCGGGTACGCCCAGTACCGTATGCCAGTAAAGAACATGTACATGTGCGGTTCGTCAACGCACCCGGGTGGAGGCGTGTCTTCAGCCTGTGGAGCGAACGCTGCGCGGGAGATTCTAATGGATCTGCGCCGCCCCAACACTGTTCCGGAAGATGACTGTTACGATGAGTAGTTTTGATTTAGCCGGCGAGCGACCTAAACCCAGCCACTTTCAACCGCGGCTTGACGAATTCAATCTGCATGAAGCCTGGTCCACCTGGAACGGCTATAAATTTGCCGAGTACTACTACGAGGTGGAGTTTGAATACTTCTGCGTCAGGAATCTCTGCGGCACCTATGATATCTCCCCGATGCAGAAATACATCATCAGTGGACCCGATGCTGAAGCGATGTTGGATCGCATGGTCACGCGAAACGTAAAAAAAATGAAGGAGAACCGGGTCAGCTACGTTCTGTGGTGCACCAATGAAGGGCGTGTAATTGACGATGGCACGATCTTCCGGCTTGGCCCGGATGAGTTCATGCTGACCTGCGGTAGCCCGAGCACCGCGTGGCTGAAAAAGAGTTGCGTGGGTTTTGACGACCTGACTATCCGTGACCGGAGTGATGACCTGGCAGGCTTGTCGCTGCAGGGTCCGACATCGTGTGCAGTGTTGAAAAAAATGGGTTTGGCGGGCATTGAAAACGCCAAACCTTTTACGATCCATTACTTTGAATTTGGTGGCGCCAAGCTGATGGTATCGCGCACCGGGTTCAGCGGAGACCTTGGTTACGAACTGTGGATCGACGCCGAGCATGCATTAAGCCTGTGGGATGCGGTGTATGCAGCCGGAAAAGACTATGGAATCCACCCCTACGGCGAGCAAGCTACTAATATGCTCAGGCTGGAGGCGGGATTCATCATGCCGGGGTACGAATTTAACGAAGCGCTGAAGACAGTTAACTTCCAGTACGATCAGACACCTTATGAGCTGAATCTCGGCTGGATGGTTGATTTAAAGAAACCCCACTTCAATGGCCGGAATGCGTTAATACAAGAAGCTCAACGCGGTCCGAAGTACACGCTCACTCGTCTTGATATCGAAGGTAACAAGCCTGCAGACGGTTCTTTCATTTACAACAGTAAAAAGTGCAAAACCGATATTGGTTATGTGACTTCGGCGATGTGGTCACCGGTGGTTAAGGCGAACATCGCACTCGCTATGATCGAGACCAAATATCTGGGTGGCGAGCTGTGGGCGGAGATCAGCTACGAAAAAGAACTGCGTCAGTATTACAAGGTGGCTCGTTGTAGTGCACAGGACGCACCATTTTGGACACCGGAAAGAGCAAAATTAACGCCACCTGCAGACGTTTGAAGCTTTGCTTTCCTGAGAACTTATGGCATATGATCGAGTGACGTTCAACAACCGAACTCGACTATGGTGCATCCGAAAGACTTTGTTACCAGCTATATCGAAGCTTGGAATGAACATAATGCCAAAGAGATTGCCGAGCATCTGACGCCTGACGGTGTGTATGTTGATGTACCAGCCAAAGAACTCCGGCCACGCAAAGAACTGATCGGCTACCTGTCCGACTTCTTCAGTCAAGACCAGAATCACTATGAAATTGAAGGTGAAATCACCAGTGGCAAGAACTCCATTGCCTTTCAGTATCGCGTAGTGAATGAAGAGGATGATGGTGAAGCCTGGTTCGGGGCCGAGTTTGTCACCCTGCAGGGTGGCAAGGCGGTACAGATCATGGACTATTATCGCGAACCAGTCAGTCGTATCACGGCAGCGGAAAAGTACGCGAAGTCAGGCTTGAGTGATGAACTGCTGGACCGCTACAAGGAGCGCCTGGTGCGTTTAATGGCGGATGAGAAAGCCTACATGAATCCGGGGCTCACGCTACCGAAACTCTCCACTCTGGTGCAATGTCCCATCAACCATCTGTCACAGGTGATTAATGCCGGGTTCTGCATGAGCTTTTTTGATTACTTGAATAGCCATCGCATTGAAGAAGCCAAGCGTCTGCTTGCAGAACCCAGTGATCGGCCCCAACCTATTTTAAATGTGGCGTTTGAAGTTGGCTTTAACTCAAATTCAGCATTCTACTCGGCGTTCAAGCGAATCTGCGGTCAAACACCGGCTCAATACCGCAAGGAACAATTGGCGCTGAATGGCGCTGACAACGGGGCGGGCTAAACAAAT
>JBCCUW010000149.1:0-9082 GCA_039196385.1 Pseudomonadota bacterium | reverse complement strand
TGCGAATACGACCCTCATCATCCAGTCGTTTTGTACTCCCCGCCTTGAGCTGGGTGGCAAACATGCGGTAGATGTGTATGATGATGTCTTCGTGTACACCCTGCTCTTTCATCACCTTAAACAAGAGCGCCACATACAACGGCACCACAGGTATGGCTGAGCTGGCCTGGCTGACAATCGCTTTAAGCACGGCAACCCGGGCTTCACCCTGAATGGCCGCCAGTTGCTCGTTGATTGCCCGGCTTGCTCGATCCAGATCCAGCTTGGCCTGACCGAGAGTGCCCTCCCAGTAGATGGGCCAGGTCAGCTGTGTGCCGATATAGGTAAAGGCCACCGTCTGACAGCCTTGCGCCAACAGATTTTCTTCGAGTAGCGTCTGCATCCAGAATTCCCAGTCTTCGCCACCCATCACGGCCACCGTGTCGGCAGTTTCTTCTGGCGTTGCCGGCTCCAGATTCACCTGCATGACTTCACCGCGGTCGACGTGCACCGACTTGATATCCAGCGCTTCACCCAGCGGTTTGATCGCGGAGCGATGCAGATGGCCCGTCTTCGGGTGCTGTCGGACCGGCGAAGCCAGGCTGTAAACCACCAGATCAATCTGCCCCATGTCAGCTTTGATCGTCTCCACAACCTGCTGCCGCATCTCATCAGAAAACGCATCACCATCCAGGGTTTTTGCGTACAAGCCAGCCTCTGCTGCTGCCTCTTCAAACGCGATGTTGTTATACCAGCCCGCAGTTGCGGTCCGCTTGCCTTCAGGCAGTCGTTCAAACGATACCCCTAAGGTGCTGGCGCCACAGCCAAACGCTGAGACAATCCGGCAGGCCAGCCCATATCCTGCAGAACAGCCCAGCACCAGGACATTCTTTAGTTCACCGGCGCTGACTGCACCCTGTTGCTGCACATAGCGGATCTGCTCATCTACACTGGCCTTGCACCCAGTCGGGTGGGCCGTAGTACAGACGAAGCCGCGGATACGAGGTTTTACAATCATAGGTTCTTCTTGGTTCTGGTCGGATTCATCATACCCTGGCCTACCGCCCAGCGCATAGCCGCTTGCACATCGATGACCCTGGGGCCATCCCGGCGCACCGTGACGGTAGCATGTTCTCCTTTGCGCAGGCGCAGGTCCCGATCACCGTCCAACGCAATGACACCGGGGCCGCGAAAAGGTACGGCAATATCAAAGCCTATTTCGCTGACCTGGGAGACGTGCACCGGTTTGAACAAACCCGGCGATAACGGCGCCAGCAGGCCAGGCGCGTCGGGCTGTACCTGCACCAGCAAGCCAAAATCATCGTCTGCATATACCGGGTGCAGTAAACCGCCAATGGGTGACATGCCAATAGAATCAGGTTCTGCACGGGTCAACAGAATCTGGCTGATTTTGTCTGCATCAAAGGGCAACAAGTTGCCAACGTGGTCATTGCGCAACAAGACAGCATCAATCAACCCAACGTCAGTCTTATCGGAGGTCGTGCCGGGCATCTGCACCCGCAACACCTTGACCCGCTGTTTTACCTGCGTGTCATCGGGCAAGCGACCCGTGGCATTCAAACCCGCCACCATGCCGGCAACGGTCGGCTCAACAAGCACAGGAAACACATTGTTTGTGCCTGTAGATAGCGGCACCAGGTCGACATCAGGACATTTCCGCACAATGGCGCGGTTAGTACCATCACCACCCAGAGAGACAAACGTCTGACAACCAGCTGCCGCGAATGCGGCAACCGTCTGATGCGTATCCGACGCGTCGTTGGCCAGGGGATGTTCAACGATGTGCACTCGGGCTTTCAGGCCCATGTGCTCCAGCGCCATGGACGCGATGCGGAACGGCTCGCGGGTAATATAGATATCCGTAACCCCCATCGCCTCGGCGCCGGCGGCCACACGCGCCACGATGTCCCGTTTTGCCTCATGGGTCATGTTGGTTGCCCTGGCCGCCAAACGCCGCACATCACGCCCCGACATCGGGTTGACCACCAGGCCTAGCTTGCCGTTACTCATGCGCCGACGATAACCATTTACTCTGGGTCAGCGCTGGTCAGATATGCTTTGAGAAAAGCAAATTTGGCGACCCGGTCAAAGTCACGGTTGATCTTTTTACGGAACCCATGTCCCTCGTCCTGCGCCAGGATGTACCAGACCGGAATGCCCGCCTTCTCCAACGCCTGCCGCATCTGCTCACTTTCACTGGCCGGTACCCGCGGATCATTGGCGCCCTGCGAGATCAGCAGCGGCGTAACCATTTTATCCACATGGGTCAAAGGGGAGATACTTTGCAAAAACCTGCGCATCTGCGGATCTCGCTCATCACCATACTCGACCCGACGTAGATCCTGACGGTACGCCTGGGTATTTTCCAGAAAAGTCACAAAATTGGATATGCCGACCGACTCAACCGCCGCCTGCAGCCGATCTCCATAATGCACCATGCTGGCCAGCACCATATACCCGCCATAACTGCCGCCCATGACCGCCACGCGGTCTGCCCGCAGCTGCGGCTGCTGCGCAACCCAGTCGAGCAGTGCGCCAATGTCCCGGACTGAATCTTCGCGCAAGCGGCCGTTGTCCAGTTGCAGGAAGGTCTTGCCATAGCCACTGGAGCCACGCACATTGGGCGCAATCACGGCCACTCCCAACTCGTTGACCAGGGCCTGGACGAAGGTCGAAAAATAGGGCCGGTACTGAGCTTCAGGTCCACCATGAATCCACACGACCAGCGGGTGCGGTCCGGCGCCCGCCGGCTGGTACAAAAAAGCAGGGATGTCACGGCCGTCGAAGGTGGGATAGCGGATCAGCTCGGCCGCGGCAAATCGACGGGTATCCAACCCACCAACCTCGCTGTGGGTCCAGCGCTGCAGACTCAGATCAGCAAGATCCAGCACATAGATGTCCGACGGCGAGGTGGCGCCATTTACGCTGATGGCCAGTTGCGTACCGGCGCCGTTGAAACTGAGATCCAGAATAATACCTTGGGGCAGTCCCGGCACACTCGATACTTTGCCCGTGCTTACATCCAGCAGCTGCAGACGCGAGATACCGTCCTCGTTCACGATAAAGGCCAGCGTTGCGTAGTCCGCCGACAGGCTGAAACCTTCAACGTCCCAGGACAGGCTGCCACTGACATCAGTCTGTGCACCGGAGCTCAGGTCAAGACGCTGCAGCTGCAGAAATTCGGAACGATCATCCGCAGTAAAATAAACCCCGCCGCGGTTGTCGTACTGCGCATGATCGACGGAAATTTTTGTATCCACGCCCAGCAAAGGGCGCAGTGCACCGCTGGCAATATCCAGCTCGTGCAGCGAGGATTCATTAATCGAAACATAATGCCTGATCAGCAGGCGACGACGGTCCTGGGACCAGTCCACCGGAAACCACAGCCCGGATTCAGTCTCCAGCAGCACCTCAACGCGGCCATCGAGATACTGACGGTGAATGTCCCAATTGCGTCCGTTGCGTTGGGTGGTGACATACACAAAACTTTGCTCGTCAGCCGCCCAGATGACCCCATCGTATAAAGACTTGCCATCACTCAGAAGGCGCGACTCGCCGTTCTCCAGGTTAAACAGAAACAACTGTTTGAACTCAGAGCCACCCACATCCCAGGACAACACCACCTGCTGACGGGCACCCTGCCGCGGCACTGCAACGCCTGCCACCGGTTCCGGCAGGTAAGTGAGCTGGCGACGATATCCCAGTGGTTGCTCAACCCGGTGCAATTGTTCTGTTTGCGCAAATCGTGTGGTGATCAATAGCGCGTCACCCTGCCAGCCTTGCAGACGGGCGCCACGCGCCTCAGCGTAACGCTGCAGCCGCGTAGCCAGGGCAACCGGCAAGGGCGGCACGTTGTGTGTAACAATGTTCTCAGGCGTGGCCAAAGCTGCCTGAGACCAAGCCCGCTCCGCCGGTATCAGCGCGAGAAACAGCGCCAGTGCACTAACCAGCCATGGCCCGCATCCCCATTGCACTGGGCTTCCAAACAGGTTGTTTTGTGTTGTCACTGCGTCCTCGGTTTATGGGTAAAATGTAGTGATCTGCCCACCAGGCAGCGCAACGCAGGACCCTAGCAGAATTATCATGTCCGCCAAAGTATGTGAACATATCTCCAGTGACAACGGCGTCAGCCAGAACCTGCACATCGATCGCGTGTTGCAAGCCCAGGTGCAGCCGACTGAAGCACTGGCTAGTTGCCGGGTGTGCGGCGCGGGTTATCTACTGGAACTGATTGACATGCAAACGCAATCCAGCCTGTATCGGGTTGCCAACGTCCAGCATGCTGAATACGCCACCACCGTGGCTAACCTGGCCAAAGGATCCTGCGACATTCACCGCAGTACCGCGGAAGTTGCTCACCTGGCCAGCCGCGCAACCCCGGTCAGCCAGCTGCTGATCAGTCGCCGGGGCCATTTCAGCGCCTGGCAGTCTCCGAAGGACAAGGCGCCGGTATTAACACCTCAAGATTCAGGCGCGGACCTGGCATAGACGCAGATCGAAAAGGGCGCGGTGTGCCGCTCGTCAGCTGGATGATCTTCACGGCTGAGTAACTGCCACTGGGACAGATCGATCTGTGGAAAATTGACGTCGCCCGCAATGTCAGCGTACACAATGGTCACATACAACCGGCTTGCCTCAGGCAGCGCCAGGGCGTAAATATCCGCGCCACCAATCACCATGATTTCATCCACGCCGTCGATATGGCACTGCGCCTGCGCACAGTCCAGCGCCGTGGCCAGGTCGTGTACCACCTTCACACCATCCCGGGCGTATTTGCGATCACGGGTGAGCACAATATTGGTCCGACCGGGCAACGGCGCTTTCATGGATTCCAAGGTGCGACGGCCCATAATCACTGGTTTGCCCATGGTGACCTGCATGAAGTGACGCATGTCTTTGGGGAGGCGCCAGGGGAGTGTGTTGTCACGCCCGATGACCCCGGACTCAGTCATGGCCCAGATTAACGCGATATCCATATCAAATGTCCATCTCAAGCCGCAGAATCAAACTGCAATAGGCGCCTTGATCCCATCATGGCTGCGATAGTCACTGAGCGTGAAGTCTTCATAACGGAAACCGAAGATGTCTTTGACATCGGGATTCAATGTCATGGTGGGCAACGGCATCGGCATGCGGGTCAGCTGTCGGTCGGCCTGTTCCAGGTGATTGGCGTACAGGTGTGCATCACCAAAGGTGTGTACAAAATCGCCCAGTTCCAGATCTGCAACTTGCGCAATCATCATGGTTAACAGCGCGTAAGAGGCAATGTTGAAAGGTACGCCCAGAAAAATATCCGCACTGCGCTGATATAGCTGGCAGGATAGTTTGTTGTCTGCAACGTAAAACTGAAACAGGCTGTGACAGGGCGGCAGGGCCATATCGTCAACTTCAGCAACATTCCAGGCGCTGACGATATGCCGCCGGCTGTTCGGGTTGGTTTTGATGTCTTCTACAAGGCGGGAAATCTGGTCGATGGTACCCCCATCCGGACCCGGCCAGGAGCGCCACTGGGATCCATAGACCGGTCCCAACTCACCATGCTCGTCCGCCCATTCATCCCAGATATGCACATTGTGATCCGTCAGGTATTTGATGTTGGTCGAGCCCGACAGGAACCACAGCAGCTCGTGGATGATGCCCTTCAGAAACATTTTTTTGGTGGTGACCAACGGAAAACCCTCATCCAGCGCAAAGCGCATCTGATAGCCAAACACACTGTAGGTACCGGTACCGGTGCGATCCCCTTTGAAGGTGCCGTGCTCGCGCACGTGCTGCATTAGATCCAGATATTGTTTCATGAAAGTGAACTGAGTTTAGTTGACGGGCTGTGGCTGCTGTCTCGACCACAAAATGAGCAGGATACCAGCGATCAGCATTGGGATCGATAACATCTGCCCCATCGTGACGCCACCCAGACTTTCCAGCCCAACAAATCCGATATGTGCATCCGGCGAGCGGAACAGCTCGGTGCAGATGCGCAGCACCGCATAACCACACAAAAAGGTGCCCGCCACAAATCCAGGCGCTTTGGGCCGAGCTGAAACCAACCAGACCAGGATGAACAGAAGCACTCCCTCGGTGAACGCCTGATAAAGCGGAGATGGATGACGCACCACATTTTCCCATTCGCCCAGGCACATGGGATTCAACGCCCGCACGGCGTCACATTTGTAAATCAGACCAAAGCCGTTTTCCGAGATCCGTCCCGGCAGTTCCATGTTGATAAAATTACCCAGCCGCCCGAAGCCCAGGCCAATAGGGCACAACGGGGCAAGAAAATCGGCCACATCCACAAAGCGGCGCTCACGCTTGCGTGCAAACCACCAGACTCCCAGGACCACACCCAGCAGTCCGCCATGAAAGGCCATCCCACCTTCCCAGATACGCAGAAGATAGAGCGGGTCGTCGAGGAACACCCCAAAATTGTAGAACAACACATAACCCACCCGGCCACCCAGCACCGCACCCATGGCGCCAAAAAACACCAGGTCGGCAATGTCATTGGCCTGCCAGCCACCGGGATGGGTGCGGGCGCGTCGTTTACCCAGCCACCAGACCACCACAAAGCCCGCCAGATAAGTTAAGCCATACCAGCGCAGCGCCAATGGCCCCAGCGAGACAATAATCGGATCAATAACAGGGTAATGCACAATGTTGGTCCAAGCGCGGAAGGCTCAAGCATAACTGATTCAGCGACACCCAGGTTAGTGCTAGAATTCTGCCCTTCCCGAACATGCATGTGCGCTTATGTGTCTGATTCTATTTGGTTATCGTGCGTTGGCGGATGTCCCCTTGGTGGTCGCCGCCAACCGCGATGAGTTCCACGGGCGCGCCACCGAAGCAGCCGGCTTCTGGGACGACCACCCCGACATTCTGGCTGGCCGCGATTTACAGGCGGGCGGCACCTGGCTGGGCTGCACAACCGACGGGCGTTTTGCCGCCTTGACCAATTTCTCACATCCCGACGACGCACCGCGCGAAAAATCCCGTGGCCTGCTGGTGCAGGATTTTCTCGCCCAGGCGAGTGATGCCCGCAGCTACGTTGCCAGCCTGCGCGGAGCAGAATATTCCGGCTTTAATCTATTGGTGTTCGACGGCGACGAACTGGTATACACCAGCAATCGGGAGTTGACGGCCAGCGGTGGCTGCGCCGTAGATGTGCTGAAACCCGGCTATTACGGCTTGAGTAATGCCGAACTGGGTGCTGAGTGGCCCAAGTGCGTGCAGGGTGCGCAGAGCTTGAAACAGATTACCCAGCGTGACTATACCCACGAAGATCTGCTTGAGCTGCTGAGCGACGACAGTGTGCCTCCTGATCATCAGTTACCCTCTCGGGGCCGTCCGATTGAGATGGAACGCCGCGGGGCCCCACGCTTTATTAATGGAGAAGAGTACGGTACACGGGCCAGCACCACGCTGGTGATATCAGACCAGGGTATTGAGTTTTCCGAACAGAGTTTTCTGGCCAGCGGGCGCCGCAACGGCCACGTCTGTTTCGACATACCGCGTTGAAATAAAGCCTTCACGTCAAGCATGGCTGAACATCGCCAGCCCTAACAATCAGGAACCCTTATGGACTTAAACTTAACGCAGAAAACCGCTTTGATTACCGGCGGCAGCCTTGGGCTGGGCCGCGCCATGGCTCAGTCTTTTTATGACGCTGGGGCACGCGTCGCGATTCTGGCGCGACGCCAGGCACCGTTGGACGAAACAGTCGCGGCTATCAGTGCTACCCCCAGCCAGACGGCTGGCGGGGCGATTGCCGCATTTGCCTGTGACGTGACCGATCCCGACAACGTCATCAGCACGCACGAGCAGGTCACCGCCAGCCTGGGTGCCGTCGATATTCTGGTCAACAACGCCGGCCAGTCGGCGGCTAAGCCGTTTACCAGCATCACCGACGCGGAATGGCAACAGGATATCGACCTGAAGCTGATGGCCGCAGTGCGCCTGACCCGCCTCGTCTGGCCGCACATGGAGGAGCAGAAATGGGGCAGGATTATTAACCTGCTCAATGTCTATGCGAAAGTGCCTGATGCCCGCACCGCGCCAACCTCGGTAACCCGTGCCGCAGGCATGGCCTTAACCAAGGTGCTGGCGGCTGAAGGTGCATCCGTTAACATTCTGGTCAACGCCATGTTGATCGGCTTTATCAAAAGCGACCAGATTCGACGCATGCACGAGGCCAGCGGAGAAGGGGTATCTCTAGAAGAATTCATGGCCAAGGCTGGCCAGAGGTTGCCGATGGGCCGTATGGGAGAAGCTGAGGAGTGCGCCAACCTGGCGCTGTTCCTGGCCAGCCCTGCGTCGTCCTACATTACCGGCTGCGCCATCAACATGGACGGCGGCTTAAGCAAAGTGGTGTAATCAATCGTGATGGTGGGGTAAGACCCTTTCCAAGCCAGCATCCACAAGCTGCTGGTGCATGAACTGGTTCACCTCCGTCGCAGAACCCATGCGCAGCACCTTGGCCAGCATCCGCCGGGCATCGCTGCGCTTGATGTTGCGAATCACCCATTTGACCTTGGGCAGGTGGGTCGCGTTCATTGATAGAACGTGATAACCCATTGCCATCAGCAGGACCGCTCCGGTAGGTGTGCCGGCCAGCTCACCGCAGATACCGATGCCGGTTTCTTCCGCATGGGCTGCGCGAGCCACTTCTCGCAACGCAGTAATCACTGCCGGGTGAAGATCCTGATACAACTCCGCAACCCGGGGGTTGTTGCGATCCACCGCCAGCATATATTGGGTCAGATCATTGGAACCCACGGCCAGAAAGTCTGCCTCTTTGGCCAGCAGGCGTGACTGATAAACCGCCGCAGGCACTTCGATCATGACGCCAACCTGAGGGGGTTTGACCTCAACGCCTTCTTCAAGGACTTCACTCAGTGCGCAGTATATCCCACCTGCACAGTATGTGTATCGTCAGTGCGCAGTGTATCCCGCTTGCGCAGTATGTCAATCTCGTACTCAGAGCCCGCGTTACTTCTGGTCTGCGCCAAGAACGTGGGCTCTGGAATAATCCATTCCAAAGGAACAGGATTTTCTGTTCCCCTTCTATTGTTCTTGTATAGCATCGGCG
>JBCCUW010000148.1:0-9104 GCA_039196385.1 Pseudomonadota bacterium | reverse complement strand
TTGCCGTTGAAGTGGTGCTGACTCGCGAAGAAGAAATCCGTCGCTTCGACCCGCGCAAAAATCGGCGCCGCGGCGGCTGGCGGGTGCAGGAGCGCCGGCTTCTGGAAATTGTAGATGGTATGCGGCTGGACAACATGGCGGATCTGCTGTTGTTTGTGCAGGGTGATCTGCCACAGCCTTTTACCACTCGACAGCTGGCACAGGCATTGGGTGAACCGCTGGCCACCGCGCAGCAGATGGCCTACTGCCTGCGCCATGCCGGCGTGACGCAAATTGTCGGCAAAGAAGGCAACGCTTTGTTGTATCAAACCCTTTAACTTCAGAAATCAGGAAAAAATAGAAATGACCACTTCCCAGGCACAAGCATCTCAGGCGCAAGTCAGCGGTCCCGATTGGGACCTGAGTGACGAATATGATGATGTAGAAGATCCCCGCCTGACAGCAGACCTGGGTGAACTTGATCAGTTACTGGGACAGGTGAATGAGCTGAACAAACTACTCAACGCTGCGGCGGATGATTTGCAGCGCGTGCCTGTGGCTCAGCAGATTGCCAAATTGTCCGAGCAGGGGCAGCGTCTGTTGGGCAACGTTGCCACGTTTGCCAATTGTCTGCTGTCGGTTGACAGCCAGCATGATGGCGCGCAGCGGTTGAACGGCGATCTGCAGAACATCTACAAACGCTGGGGAGATCTCTTTGAACCGCTGTCCCAGTTTATTGACGCGGCTGAAGACACTGTGGTGGAAGCTTATCTGGCGGATCCGGAGTTGCAGCCGGCAGCATTCAAGGTGCATCACGGCCGCCAACGCCGACACGAGAATCTGAGCCTGTCGGAGGAGGCGCTGGTGAACGGCTTGTCTCAGGACGGCATTCACGCCTGGGGTCAGCTGTATGATCAGCTGTCCGGCTCACTGGATTGTGAGGTGCAAGTCGACAACGAAGTCCAGACAATGGGTATTGCCCAGGCCAGCGGGTTGTTGTCGTCACCCAGCGACAAACAGCGTCAACATGCGTGGCAGGCGATCAATGCCGCATGGCAGGGCCATGAAGAATCCTGTGCGGCGGCAATTAATGCCATTGCCGGGTGGCGCCTGGAAATGTGTAAACAGCGCAGTCAGCAACAACCAGTCCACTATCTTGACGCACCGGTACACATGAATCGCATCAGCCGCGGCACGCTGGATCAGCTGCTGGCAGTCGCGGCCGACAATCGACCCATGGCGCAGCGCGCTGCCCGGCTGCAGGCCAGGGCTTACGGCAAAGCGGGGTATGGCCCCTGGGATGTACGTGCACCAGCACCGCAGTTAGAAAACACTGCCGATGACGAACCCATTCCGTTTGCACAAGCGATAGACATTATTGCTGCCGCGTACGCTGAGGTGGATCCCAGTATGGGCGACTTTGTGCGCACGATGGTGGCCAACCAATGGGTTGAGGGGAGCGTTGGTCCACACAAACGCCCTGGCGCTTATTGCACCAACTTCGCCAAATCCCGGCATCCACGCGTCTATATGACTTACACGGGCGGGCAGAGCGATATCATTACCCTGGCGCATGAGCTGGGTCATGCGCTGCATTCCTGGGTGATGCGCGATCTGCCAGCCAGTCAGCTCAGTTATGGCATGTCGCTGGCTGAAACCGCCAGTACCTTTGGGGAAACGCTGGTGCGGGACAGCCTGTTGAGCGTGGCCACAACGCCGCAGCAGAAACTCGACATCATGTGGGAAGAAATGAGCGCGCTGACAGCCTTTGTCTTGAACATCCCGGCACGCTTTGAGTTTGAGCAGGCACTCTACGAGCGGCGGCAGCAACGGCCGCTCAGACCGGCGGAGCTGTCGACGCTGATGAGTGAGGCCTGGCAGAACTGGTACGGTGAGTCACTGGCAGAGCCGGATCCGATGTTCTGGGCGAGTAAGCTGCATTTCTATATTTCCGGCTTAAGCTTCTACAACTTTCCCTATTTGTTTGGCTATCTTTTCAGCCTGGGGGTCTATCAACAGCGACGGGCCGGTGGCGCGGACTTCTACAACCGCTACGTGGAACTGCTGCGGGATACTGGTCGAATGAGTGCTGAAGATCTGGCCGAAAAGCATCTGCGGGTGCGGCTTGATCAGCCTGCATTCTGGCAGGAGACGTTGAATGGACTGTCAGCCCGGGTGGACGCCTTTGAGCAGTTGTTGGACGAGGTGGGTTGCTGACACTGCGGGGTCAGCTGCACGCGACCAGGGCGGTCAGCACAAAGTAGGTGGTCAACGTGCCGTAGATGGCTTTGCCCGGGGTCAGCTCACCCACGCGCAGGATGAGGCGGACAAACAGTATTGCAGCCAGAAACGTCATAAAAATACTGGGGGGGCTCAGCGCCGGCTCACCGGCCAGATAAGGCAGGTTGCCCAGGGCTTCGGACCACAGGCCGGCCTGCAGGGCGCCGCGCAGGCTGGTGCTTTCGATGGTGATGTAAGCGATAACCCAGAACAGAAAGCCGAACACCAGCCCTTCCATGACCACACCCAGCAGATATTGGCCGATATAACTCATGTCGATTGCAGTGCGGGTATTGCCTGAGCCAGCACTTCCTCCAGTGACTCTGCCAGGGTGATCGTGAGTTGCTCCCGCACCGTTGCGGGCAGCTTGTCCAGATCAGCAGCATTGTCTCGGGGCAGGATAATGTGCGTAAAACCAGCCCGATGAGCGGCCAGGATTTTCTCTTTGATACCGCCGACGGGCAGCACCAGACCGGTGAGGGTGAGTTCTCCAGTCATGGCCACATGGGGTTCTACCGCACGATCGCTGTAGGCAGAAACAATGGCCGTGGCCATGGTGACACCCGCGGATGGCCCGTCCTTGGGTACTGCGCCGGCAGGTACGTGGATGTGAATCCCCTGCTGTTCAATCCGCTCACCGTTGATGCCCAGTTGTTCGGCCATTGACCAGACACAACTGCGTGCGGCCTTGGCGGACTCCTGCATCACCTGGCCCAGGTGACCGGTCAAGGTGACCTTTTCGTCCTTGGGCGTCAGCGTCGCCTCGATATAAAGGACGTCACCGCCGGCCTGAGTCCAGGCCAGTCCAGCGGCTACGCCGGGATGGACCTGTTCCCGGTTGGCGTCGCGTTGAAACTTTTCCGGGCCCAGCAGTTCAATCAGTTGATCCTCATCAATCGGGGTTGCCGCTTTGCCGGAGTCACGACCGGATTCCAGCACCTGCCTGGCCCGTTTGCGCGATATACGTCCAATCACCCGTTCCAGTTCGCGAACCCCGGCCTCGCGCGTGTAACGGCGGATGACATAAGCCAGTGCGTTGTCCGTAATGTTCAGCTCTGCCGGCGCTAAACCGGCTTCCTGCTGTTGGCGAGGGATCAGGTAATTACGCGCGATCGCCTGCTTTTCCATATCCGAATAGCCGCTGACTTCCATGATTTCCATACGGTCGAGCAGCGGCCGGGGAATATCATCCAGGGTATTAGCGGTGGTGATGAACATTACCTTCGACAGGTCGTAGGGCAGGTTCAGATAGTTGTCGCGAAATTCTTTGTTCTGGGCAGGATCGAGAATCTCCATCAAGGCAGCTGAGGGATCGCCGCGGAAATCCCGCCCCAGCTTGTCTACTTCATCCAGCATGATAATCGGGTTGGTCACTTCAGCGCGGCGCAAAGCCTGGAGAATTCTGCCGGGCATGGCGCCGATGTAGGTGCGGCGGTGGCCGCGCAGCTCGGCTTCGTCATGCAGACCGCCCAGGCTCAGACGCTCGAATTTGCGGTCCATGGCTCTGGCGATCGATTGCCCCAGTGACGTTTTACCCACCCCGGGTGGACCAACAAAACAAATAATGGGGGCTTTGGAGTCGGGATTGAGCTGCATGACCGCCAGCGATTCTAAAATCCGTTCTTTGACCTCTTCTAAGCCAAAGTGATCTTCGTCGAGGACTTGTTGTGCGTGAGCCAGATCGAGATTGTCGGCGGTAGTGGCGTGCCAGGGCAGCTCCGCCACCAATTCCAAATAGGCGCGCGCAACTTGGTAGTCTGCGGCGTTGGCCGACATCCGCCCCAGGCGTTTTAGTTCCCGATCCACTTCGTGCTGCACGGTATCCGGCAATTTAGCTTCTTTTAGCTGCTGGCGTATTTCAGCAATTTCTTCATCGTCACCGTCTTCACCGAGCGCTTGTTCGATGGCCTGTTTCTGCTGTCGCAGCACGTGTTCGCGCTGCTGCTTCTCAATATCATCGCGAGCCTGCTCAGCAATCTCACGCCGTAATTCTGTTACGCGCAATTCGTGAGTGAGAATGGCGTTCACTTTCTGCATAAGCTGCAGCGGGGTGTCGCAGGCGAGCACTTCCTGTTCCTGCGCCACATTCTGATTGGCCAGTGAGGCAATCCGATACATCTGGATCACCGGGTCCGTGATATGCCCGACCAACTGCTGATAAATCTGTCCGCCGTTATCCGAGTCATATAGGGCGGCAATGCGCTGTGCCAGTTCCTGATTCACCCGCACCAGCGCTTCTACCTCGGTATGATCCGGACCGGTTTCAGCCAGTTCCAGATTAATCAGCGGGGCGTATTCACAGCGCAGGTAGTCCTCGGGACTTTCCGCACCCGGCTGCAGGCGGACGCGGCGATCACCCTGGACAATCACCTGCGCGCCACCGTCGCGCTTTTCGACCCGACTGATCTTCACAATGGTGCCCACGTCATACAGGTCAGCCAGGGTGGGCTCATTCAGAGCTGGATCCTGTTGCGCCACCGCGATGAATTCCCGCCCTTCCTGCATGGCTGCGTCCACGGCGGCCATGGAGCGTGGTCGGCCCACGGCCAGCGGGACAACAATTTGCGGGAACACCACCGTGTCTTTCAGCGGCAACACTGGCATCGACTGGGTCATGCAACCAATCCCTGCAGGCGGGCCGCCTCTTCGCGGACGAGTTCGGGTGCGCCCAGCCACTGCCGGTTGGCGCCACAACGTTTGAACCAGTAGTGCAGTCCCAGCAGATCTGTAAACCCCATGCCGCCGTGCACTTCCGTGGCGGTTTTGGCGACAAATTTGCCCACTTCCGCGACGTGGGCTTTCGTGTGGCACGCGGTGACACGGGCTTCGTCCGGCAGCTCGGCCAGCGCATGCGCAGCAAACCAGACCATGGCGCGGCAGGGCTCCAGACCGGCCGCCATTTCAGCACACATGTGTTTCACCGCCTGAAAACTGGCGATGGGGCGGTTGAACTGTTCTCTCTGTTTGGCGTAAGCCACCGCCTGATCCAGCATGTTTTGCGCCGCACCCAGGGTGTCTGCCGCCAGCATCACACGGCCAATATCCAGCGCCCGGGCAAATACGCCGGGATCGTCGCTGATCAGTTCTGCCGGGCTGTCCTGGTAGGTCAGCGCTACGGTGCGCCGGGTTTTGTCGACCGTGGTGAGTGCAGCGCGCTCGACGTCTGCCGCCTCTACCCAATAAATGTGTTGCTGCTTGTCAGCCACCAGATAACTGTCTGCGTCCGCGTCAAATGCGAACAGCGATTTGCCGTTGAGTTTGCCGCTGCTCCCGTTGATCTGCGCGTCAGCGCGGGCGCCAACCGCCTCGCCAAAGGCGATACCCACGCGCAACTCGCCAGCCGCCAGTGCTGTCAGGCGCTCGTCCTGTTCTTTGTTGGCGTGTTGCAGCACAGTCGGCGCCATGACCGCACTGCCCAGAAACGGCGCCGGGGTGACGTGGTAACCGAGACACTCAGCGACAATTGCTGCATCCAGCGGAGCCAGTCCGACCCCGCCGTTAGCCTCTGGCACCAGCAGTGCACTGATGCCCAGTTCCACCAGCCCACGCCAGATTGCCTGGTCATTCGCATCCTGGTCCCCGCAAAAGGCGCGCACCGTGTCGAGGTCCACCTGATCACGTAGAAAACGGTTGACGTTGTCCTGCAGCAGAGTCTGTTCTTCTGATAAACCAAATTGCATATTGAGCGACTCCTTGCTTAACCCTGCGCTGCTGCGGCTTTGGGATACTTGGGTTCTTTCGGCATATCCAGCCCGCGTTCACTGATTATGTTTTTCTGAATCTGCGAGGTGCCGCCGCCGATGATCAGGCCGAGAAAGAACATGTACTGGTTCTGCCAGGAACCGGCCTGGCGGGTGTAGGGATTGTCTTCGTAAGATAGTCCCACCTCGCCCATAATATCAATGGCCATGCCTTCCAGGTCGTGGCGCAGTTCTGTGCCCTGCAGCTTGACGATCATACGTGCCAGGCTAGCATCCTGGCCTTTGTTGATGCGCGAAGACAAAACTCGCAGATCATTGAAGCGCATGGCCATAACCCGGCCCTGCAATTGCATCAGGCGGTCGCGGTAAACCGGGTTGTCAATCATACGCACACCGTCGACGGTCTCAGTTTTCATCAGTTCCGTGAGGGCGTTCAGCCGCGTCAGGGTAGTGTTGGGGTTGCCCAGTGAATCGCGCTCGTGACCCAGGATAGCGTTGGCCACCTGCCAGCCCTGGCCACGGGCGCCAACAATCTGCTCCTTGGGTACACGGACATCGGTAAAAAACGTCTCGTTAAAGTTGGCCGCGCCGGTCATATCCACCAGCGGCCGGATTTCGATGCCCGGGGTATCCATTTTGAACAGCAGAAAAGAAATACCCTGATGTTTGGGCGCTTCCGGCTCGGTGCGCACCAGACAGAAAATCCAGTCGGCCAGATGGGCTGTGCTGGTCCAGATTTTCTGCCCGTTGACCACCCACTCATCACCGTCAAGCACTGCGGAGGTGGTTAAGCTGGCAAGATCCGAGCCGGCGCCGGGTTCGGAATAGCCCTGGCACCAGACCATTTCGCCGTGAATGGTGGGGCTGATGAATTGCTGCTTCTGTTCTTCAGTTCCCATCTCCAGCAGCGTGGGCACCAGCATGGAGATGCCCTGTCCACCCAACCCGGGATGGGCCCGGGCGTTGGCAAACTCTTCTGCAATAATCCGCGATTGAATGATGTTTGGCTCTGCGCCGAAACCACCATAAGCCTTGGGTATGGTGCGCGCGGTGTAGCCATGTTCGATGAGCAGCTGCTGCCAGTCGAGCATGGCAGGGCTGCGCAAGGCTTCGTTGCGGGGTGATTGGTCGATGTGGGCGGCCAGGAATTCCCGAACTTCGGAACGAAACGCGTCGTATTCGGGGCCAAAAGAAAGATCCATGCAAGCTCCTGCGGTAAGTCTGTGTTGTCTGGCCGGCGGCGACGCCTGGTCTGTGAGCTGGTTGCGTTCAGCAAACCGGTCGGCTGCTTCAGGCCAGCCGGGCCAGATGTTCTCGTTTGACCTGGAATTTTAACATCTGCCCGCGTTGATAGCGCTCCAGTTCTTGAATTAAGTAGTCCGTGAGCCGCTGGGTTTCGTCTCCGAGAGAACCGGCGATGTGTGGAGTCAGGAAGACATTGGGCAGGTTGAACAGCGGGTGGCCCGGCGGTAGCACTTCAGGGTCGGTGGTATCCAGCACGGCGTATAAGCGGCCGCTGCGCAGTTCTGCGGTGAGGGCCTGGGCGTCCACAATGGCGCCCCGTGCGGTATTAATCAATGTGGCCCCGTCCGCCATCAGCGCCAGTTCCCGCGCGCCCAGCATATGCCGGGTGTCGTTCAGCAGCGGCGCGTGCACGCTGACCGTGTGCGATTGACTAAGCAGCTCGGTCAACCCCACTTTGAAAGCACCGAGTTTGCGTGCCTCCAGAGGTGTCATGTATGGATCGTAGAGGAGAATGCGCAGGTCAAAACGTTGCAGATGGCTGATCACCAATCGACCCACATGGGAGGCACCAATAATGCCGACTGTTTTATTGTAGTTGCCGACACCGGGTGCTTCGCGTGTCCACGGTGCGCGGTTTTCCTGGTACTTAAGGTAGAACTGGTTGAGCTGGAATACCCGTTTGTTCGCAAACAGCACCGCAGCCACGGTAAATTCCGCCACCGGCACAGCATTCGCCGCTACGGCATTGACCACCTGCACGCCGCGGCGCCAGACGGCGTCGTCAATGAAACCTTTCACGCTGCCGGCCAGATGCGCCACCAGGCGCAGACGGGGCGCCTGATCGATGATCTGTTCGTCAATGCGGGGACATCCCCAACTCGTAACGAGTACTTCCACCTGACTCAGGTGTTCGGCAATGGCCTGCGCGTCCCGGAACGGAGTGTCTGAGACGAGCCTGCAGAATCGGTGCAGTGCATCCAGATGGTCCTGGCGGAACAGCTCGTCCATAACCACCGGATGCATCAGCATTGCGGTAATTGGCTTCTTGGCCATGCGCAGAAGAATACCCCATAATCTCCGCCCACCAATAACTTTCTTGCAGGCCCTATCCATGACTGATTCTTCTGCGCAACTTGCGGCAACAACCATGTTGAATGAAATGGCCGAGTTGCAGGAAGCGCATAACACGCAGGTGCATCCTCAGTGGCGCACGCAGGGATATGCGTACTATCGGGCGATCTGGGTAGAGTGCGCGGAGATGCTCGATCACTTCGCCTGGAAATGGTGGAAAAAACAGGATGCGGATATTGAGCAGGTTAAACTGGAACTGGTGGATATCTGGCACTTTGCGCTGAGTGACATGTTACGTGCAGACACGCTCAGTGACACCGTAGCGGCTGAGCTTGACGCTGTGGTCCCCACTGAGCAGGTTGATGCAGAAGCTTTTCGGCAGGCCGTTGAGCAGCTGGCAGAGAGCAGTTTGCGCTGTAAGGGGTTTGAGCTGGCGCCGTTTCTGGAGGCTATGCGTACGCTGCCCATGAGCCTGCTCGAGCTGCATGGCCTGTATGTGGGAAAGAATGTGCTTAACCGTTTTCGCCAGGACCACGGCTACAAAAATGGCACCTACCACAAAACCTGGCAGGGCCGGGAAGATAATGAACATCTGGTGGAACTGCTGACGTCAGCCCGGGAGGAGCTGGCCACGGCGGACGCGCCTGTCAGCTTTGCTGAACAGCTGTATGCCGCGTTGGCAGCCCGTTACGCCGAGCTGACTCCGAGTTATCCGAGTTAATAGACACGTTACAGTCACACACCGGCTCAAGCTGAGGCTAATTCGGCCTGGTACAACTGCAGCGTCTCGTCGTCAAAGCAGCAAAAAATCACCTCGCCCGGGTGGGC
>JBCCUW010000147.1:0-9133 GCA_039196385.1 Pseudomonadota bacterium | reverse complement strand
GTTGAGGCCGTCGGTAGCAGAAAGGGTATAGCCGGTGCGTTGTTCGTTCAGGAGGTAGATGGAACAGACATCCGTCTCCACCGCCTGCTTAACTTCCGCAACGAGAAGGCGCATGGCGTCCGCAAAGTCGCCATGGGCCGCCACATGCTGAACAATTTTGCGCAGGGTTTTGAGCATCGAATCCATTGGTTCAATAACCCGCCGGGCGGTCAGCCATTAACAACCGGCAGGGCCGGCGCCAGCTCAAACAAAGCGCGTCGATAAACTTCACGCTTGAACTCAATCACTTCAGTCAGCGGATACCAGAAGCTGACCCACCGCCACGCATCAAACTCAGGCTTATCCGCACAATCGAACTTCACCGTGTCTTCAGTGGCGAGCATCTCAAGTAAAAACCATTTCTGCTTCTGTCCTACAAAACCGGGGGTTGAGTTGTGCCTGCGGAGCTTGCGGGGCAGTCGATAGCGCAGCCAACCCTTCGTGCGGGCACAGATTTTGACATCGTGGGGTTGCAAGCCAACTTCTTCATACAGCTCGCGGAACAACGCCTCTTCGGGCGTTTCACCGGGATGGATGCCGCCCTGAGGAAACTGCCACGCATCTGCACCCCGCACCCGACGCGCCCAGAGCACCTGACCTGTGCCGCCCCCATGGGCAAGAACTATCCCTACGTTTGGTCGAAAGCCATCTGCATCAACCATATCATTGCTATCCTTTTACGCCGGTTTTGCTGCGGCCCATTTCACATCCCACTGTTGAGACAATCTCGCCGTAAAAAGCAGGGTTTCGTAGTGCCGAAGCGCTTCATTCTTCTTGATACCGTAAATTCAGGATAAGCACAAATCCGTTTATCTCGTTATCATCTGACCCATGCCAAATCGACTCTCCGAAGAATCCAGCCCTTATCTACTTCAACACGCGGATAACCCTGTGCACTGGCAACCCTGGGATTCCGCAGCGTTGGCCGAGGCGCAGGCGGAAAACAAGCCTATATTGCTTTCCATTGGCTATTCAGCTTGTCATTGGTGCCACGTGATGGCGCACGAATCGTTCGAGGACCCGGCCACTGCGGAAGTGATGAATCAACATTTCGTGAACATCAAGGTGGACCGTGAAGAGCGACCGGATCTCGACAAGGTGTATCAAGCCAGCCTGCAGCTGCTGTCCCAACAGGGCGGCGGTTGGCCTCTGACCATGTTCCTCGACCCGCAAACCCTGCTGCCTATTTATGGAGGCACGTACTTCCCCCGCACGCCCCGCTATCAGCTGCCGGGATTTACCGATCTGCTGCTGCGCATAAGCGAGCTGTTCAAAAACAACCGTGAAGAGCTGCAGGAACAGGGCGAGAAAGTGCAGACCACCCTGGCCCAACTGGTACCGCCGGTTATTGCCGCAGAGATGGGGGACCAGGACCTCCTGCAACTGGCTCGGGATCAATTGGGCGAACAATACGACCACCGCGACGGCGGCTTCGGCAACGCGCCCAAGTTTCCAATGCCAAATACGTTACAGCGCATTCTGCAGCACTGGGCTTATGTGCGCCGCGAGGGTGGCAGCGATCGTGAGGGCTTGGACATGGTGATGATCAGCCTCACCCAGATGGCGCGCGGTGGGATATACGATCATGTTGGTGGTGGTTTTTGCCGTTATTCAACAGATCGCAAATGGATGATCCCGCATTTCGAGAAAATGCTGTACGACAACGCCCAGCTGCTGTCTTTGTACAGTCATGCCCTCACCTTTGGCCACGACGTCCTGTTTGCTGAAGCCATCGAAGACACTGTGTCCTGGCTGCAACGTGATATGCGCGATGATGCAGGCGGTTTTTACGCCGCCATCGACGCCGACTCTGAAGGCGAAGAGGGCAAGTTTTATGTGTGGCGACGAGATCAGGTCAAAAAGCTGCTGAGCGAAGATGAATATCTGGTTGTCGAAACGCTGTATGGGCTGGATAAACCCGCCAACTTTGAAAACAAATGGAATCTGCACCGGCACGATTCCTGGCGTTCGGTGATCAACCGTTTGTCTCTGGAACCCGCCGCAGCGGATGATCTATTGACGAGCGCCCGGGCTAAGTTGTTCGCCGCCCGCGCTGAACGCGTTCCGCCCGCGGTGGACGACAAAGTGCTGACCTCCTGGAACGGTCTGTTAATCCGTGGTCTTGCCCATGCCGGGCAACAACTGGAACGCCGCGATTGGATCGAACTGGCGGAGCAGATTGCCGACTTCGCCAGGCATTCTTTGTGGGATGGTGGTCAGCTCTGGGCAACCTGGAAGCATGGTCGAGCCAGGTACCCTGGGTATCTGGACGATTACGCCAACCTGCTGGATGGTCTGCTGACCCTGCTGAGTGTGCATTGGCGCCAGACAGACGCGGAGTTTGCAGTGCAACTCGCCGACACTCTGCTGAGCGAGTTCTATGATGAAGACAATGGTGGCTTCTACTTTACCAGCCACACCAGCCACGCCCAGGCGCCGCTGATTCATCGACCCAAACCCAGCATGGATGATGCGCTGCCACCGGGCAACGGCACGGCCGCGGTGGCGCTGTTGAAGCTGGGGCACCTGCTGGGCCAGCAACGTTACCTGGATGCGGCACACCAGACGCTGGTGTGGGCTCGCGGTATCGTTGAACGCGTTCCCGCAGCGCACTGCACCATGCTGACCGCGCTGGAAGCCACGGTACATGCACCACAACAGGTTATTTTGCGTGGTCCTGAAGCAGCAATGGAACCATGGCTGAAGACCTTGCAGGAGGGTTTTACGCCCTGGCGCACGGTCTACGCGATACCCTACACTGACAATGTACTTACGCCGAACTACCTGCCGCGACTGGTCAGCGCAGCCCAGCAGAACCAGGTGACCGCCTACGTGTGCACTAATCTCAGCTGTTCTGCGCCCGTGCAGTCGCTCGAAGAATTGCAGGCGCTTCTCAACTGATCCCGGGTATCCGGGGCTGGCCGCTCCGGCTCAGCCTGCAGACCAGGCCAGATCTAACTCGCGCGCGGCCTTCACGTCGTCCAACCGCCGTACCGGCGTATTGTATGGCGCCGCTTTGACAAACTCCGCATCCGCCTCGGCTTCGTCTCGAATAGCAATCAGCGCCTCAACATAAGCGTCAAGGTCAGCCCGGGTTTCCGTTTCGGTAGGTTCTATGAGGAAACACTCCGGGATGAGTAAGGGGAAATAAGTTGTCGGCGAGTGCATTCCGTAATCCAGCAAGCGCTTTGCGAAGTCCATGGCGTTCACGTTCAGTTCTTTTGTTTCCCGCGCAAACGTCACAATAAACTCGTGTGTTGCCCGCCGCTCCGGATAAGCCAGTTGAAATCCTGCCTTGGCCAAGCGCGCGGCCATGTAGTTCGCATTCAGCGTGGCAAACTCACCCACCCGATGCATCCCTTCCCGCCCCAGCAGCAGCGCGTAAGCGAGGGCACGCAGCAGAATACCCGCGTTCCCGGCGTAACCAGACAAACGACCGATACTATGCGGCAGATCTTGCTGATCCAGCCAACGAAAAACTTCAGCGCCTTGCTCATTCGTCTCGCGACCCACTATGGGTGTGGGCAGGTACGGTAGCAAACGCTCTCCCACACCCACCGGGCCCGCACCGGGACCACCGCCCCCATGCGGCGTGGCAAAAGTTTTGTGCAGATTCATATGCAAAACGTCAAAGCCCATATCACCGGGCCTGACCTTACCCAGGATGGCATTGAGATTGGCGCCGTCGTAGTAGAGCAATCCCCCTGCGTCATGCACTGTCTGCGCAATTTCTTCGACTTGACGCTCAAACACCCCACAAGTCGACGGATTGGTCATCATCAACCCGGCGGTCTGCGGTCCTACCAGTTCTTTCAACGCTTGCAGATCCACGTCACCGCTGCTGTCCACCGGTACTTCCGTCACCTGGTACCCACACATAACAGCGGTTGCGGGGTTAGTCCCGTGGGCGGCGCTGGGCACCAGGATCTCGCGCCTGGCATGATCGTTACGCGCTTCATGATAAGCACGGATCATCGCTACGCCGGCAAATTCGCCCTGCGCGCCTGCCATCGGAGTCAGTGAAACGCCCTGCATGCCCGTCACATCTTTCAGAATTTCCTGCAGATCATATAGGCAAGCCAAATAACCCTGGCTCACGCTTTCCGGCGCCAACGGGTGGCGGCCAAGGAAACCCGGCAGGCTGGCTACCTTATGGGCACCTCGGGGGTTGTACTTCATCGTACATGAACCCAGCGGATAGAACTGCGTATCGATGCTGAAGTTACGCCGAGACAGATTGGTATAGTGGCGTACCGCCTGCAGCTCAGAAACTTCCGGCAACGCCGGCGGCTGCGCGCGGATCAGGTCGGCAGGAATGTCGAGGCTCTGTTCGGGTACGTCACATTCAATGCGCTGAGCGTGGGCGCGACGCTGGTGCTGCCCCAGATCAAAAATGGTCTGGCTATACTCCCCCTGGGGGGCAAGCCGGTTATCAGTTAATTCAGTAGTTTGGTTCGCCATAATTACTTTCTAGTCTGTGACCCGACCCGGGATTTATGCTTCAAGTAGCCGTGCAGCAGCGGCAACAAAGGCATCCATCTGCTGGCGCGTGCGTTTTTCGGTGGTTGCAATCAACAGACAGTGATCTGCCTGCGTGATCAGATCCGGCACAAAGTCGCCCAGATCAATGCCTGCCAGAATGCCCTCTTCAAGCAACGCCTGGATAAATTGCGCGGCAGGGAGCGGCAGACGCACGGCCACTTCATGAAAACAGGGTCCGTCGAACAGCCGACTGATACCCGCTAGTTGACACAATTGTTCGGTTAAGTAATTGCAGTTGCGGTGACAACTCTGGGCCGCCTCCTGCAAGCCGGCCGGGCCCATAAGACTGAGGTAGATCGTACCCGCCGTGACCAGCAAACCCTGGTTGGTGCAGATGTTTGACGTGGCCTTGCCGCGGCGTATGTGCTGCTCCCGGGCCTGCAGGGTCAGGGTATAGCCCGTGCGGCCTTCCAGGTCTTCGGTCCGGCCGATAATCCGGCCAGGCATCTGCCTGACCAGTGCCTGGGTCGCACAGATAAAGCCGAAAGAAGGCCCCCCTGATGCCATGGGTACGCCAAAAGGCTGGCCATCACCACAGACAATATCAGCACCTCGCTCGCCCCATTCACCCGGAGGTTTGAGCAGTGCTAGGCTCAGCGGGTTAACGACGGCGACCACCAGGCTGCCTTGGCTGTGCGCCCAGTCCGTCAGGGCGTCTACATCTTCCAGACGGCCAAAAAAGTTGGGCTGTTGGATGACAATCGCTGCGGGTGCTTCAGCACAATCAAACGGTGCAACCACCCCGCCATCACTCTCTGCAAGTGGCCATCGCTCAATCGTCAGGCCCTGATTGCTGACGATATTGCGCGACGCCTCCGTATAGTGGGGGTGCACGGTATCAGCTACCAGCACACGCGCGCTTTTGTTCTTCTTATTGCCCCGCAGGGCCATGAGCATGGCTTCTGCAAGGCCGCTGGCCCCGTCGTAGACCGAAGCATTGGAAACATCCATGCCGGTCAGCGCGACCATCATGGACTGGTATTCGTAGATGAGCTGCAGCGTACCCTGGCTCGCTTCTGCCTGATAGGGCGTATACGCCGTCATAAACTCACCCCGCGCCGCAAGGTCCCAGACCGCGGCGGGGATATGGTGGTCGTAGCTGCCGGCCCCCATAAAACACACGTAACCTTCATCCGCGGCAGCCCGCTCCTGCATCAATTGCAGCAACGCCATTTCACTGATACCAGACGGTACGTGCTCAAGCTGGCCAGACGCCAGATGCGCGGGAATCTCGTCGAACAACGCCTGGATGGATGGGGCGCCTATTTCCGCCAGCATGGCCTGCACGTCCGCCTCTGTGTGTGGCACAAAGGGCATGTCTTTCTCCTTTATCCGAAGTTATCTCAGCGCAAACCTATTTTACGCGTGTCAGGTGCTCGCGTCCTGGCTTTGCGCTGGAAAGGCTGCCGCCAGTGGGCAGCAGCAATGGGTGAAGTGGTCAGGAAGTCTCGGACTAGTGATCTTCTTCTTCGCAAACTTCCTGGTAGGCTTCCGCATCCAGGAGGTCTTCCAGTTCACCGGGGTCGGCCGGGCTGAGCTTAAAAAACCAGCCATCCCCAAAAGCATCCTGATTGACCTTCTCGGGTTCGTCATCCAAAGCGTCGTTGACCGCGATGACGGTTCCCGTCACCGGGGCGTAAACATCCGACGCTGCTTTGACCGATTCCACAACACCAGCCTCGTCCCCTGCGGTTACAGCCTGATCGATTTCCGGCAACTCCACATACACAACGTCACCCAGCGCATTCTGCGCGTGATCGGTAATGCCTACGGTGACGGAGCCGTCTTCTTCCAGGCGCGCCCACTCGTGGGTTGCGAGGTATTTCAAGTCGGTGGGGAAATCACTCATTTTTGTCCTTCCATCAATTGTTCTTGGCTTTTTGCCTTTTTGCTTTTTGGCCTCTTGCCTAACGTTCTCGTTTTCTGGTCTTAGCGTTATTCAACGAGTATTTTGCCATGCCGCACGAATGGTGGCTGCACAATCTTCGCCGCTTTCAGCTTGCCGCGAATATCCACCTGGCAGGCGCCGCTGGCGGCCTTGGGTAACCTTGCCAGAGCAATGCTGCAGCCGAGGGTCGGTGAAAAACTACCGCTGGTAATCACACCTTCGCCCGCATCCGTGCGCACCACCTGGCCATGCCTGAGCACACCTTTTTCATGCATGATCAGACCCGTGAGCTTCTGCGGGTGCGCACCACGCTGGGCAGCCACCGCACTGCGCCCGATAAAGTCACGCTCTTCCGGTTCCCATGCAATTGTCCAGCCAATCCGCGAAGCCAGCGGCGAGGTCTGCTCATCCAGATCCTGGCCATACAGATTCAGTCCGGCCTCCAGCCGCAGAGTATCCCGGGCACCCAGGCCTACAGGCTGGACACCCAGTGCCAACAGGTCCCGCCACAACAACTGACTTTGCTCCGCGGGCACAATCAGCTCTACCCCATCTTCACCGGTATACCCGGTGCGGCCAATCAACCGCTCATCCTGCAGCATGGCGGTAAAGGGTTTCAGTTGCACCAGCTCAGGTAGCTGCAGCGCACGGGACGCCAGCACCACCGCCTCAGGGCCCTGCACGGCAATGATTGCCAGTGGTTGTTCCGCAAAAGTCATGTTGGCCATCTGCTGCCGCGCAAACCAATCCAGAACTTTGTCCCTGGTCGACGCATTCACGACACAGCGGTACGCAGAAGGTAGGCGATAGACCGTCAGATCATCAATAACCCCGCCTTGCGGGTTAAGCAATGCACCATAAAGCACATCCGCGACGTCCAGTTTGGCGCAATCATTTGCCATGACGCGTTGCAGAAAAGCAAGCGCCGCCGGACCCTCAACATCAATCACTGTCATATGGGATACATCGAACATACCCGCAGCCGTCCGCACTGCATGATGTTCCGCAATTTGCGAACCATAGTTCACCGGCATCTGCCACCCGGCAAAATCCACTATTTTGCCGTCCAGGCTGACGTGCTCATTGTAGAGAGGTGTCTGTTTAATCATCGTTTCCTTAAAGCGCTTTAAGGTCTCAGCTTGAATTTATTGACTCAGCGGTCCCAGGCCCATGGCTTCATACATAACCTGGCGCTTCAATCCAGGCAGCGCATTAAACGCGGAAACGCCTGCATTGCGCAACAGAGTACCGCCGGGATTGTCCAATGCGTAAAACCGCCGCAACAGATCCAACGTGCCGATCATGGCCGTGGAGCGGGCCTGGCGCTGACGATTAAATTTCTGCCATAGTCCCGGCGCCGCCAGATCGGGTTGTCTCGACGCCACCCGCATAAATTGCACCACGTCCTCAAATCCCAGGTTCACACCAAGGCCCGCAAGCGGATGCACAACGCGCAGCGCATCGCCGATAAACAGCAGCCGCGGGTGCGGGTTGCAGTGATTTATACGCTGCTGACTGAGCGGGAACGTCAGGCGTTGGTCCACCGCCACCACCCGTCCCAGGCGGTGTTCAATCGCCGCCCCGATCTCCGTTAGAAAATCCTCATCCCGCAGCTGCAGACGACGCTCCGCCGCGGCCGCTGATTGTGACCAGACAACAGAGCTGAGGTGCGGATTGGTGCCCGGCAGCAGGGCCAGCGGACCGTCAATCAGAAAGCGCTGCCATGCCGTGTCGTCGTGAGGCCGTTCAGTCTGAACAACGGTCGCCAGGGCGACCTGGTTGGTCGGGGTCACCTGGACGGCCAGTTCAAGCGCGGTACGCACGGCGGAACGCGCCCCGTCGGCTGCCAGCACAAAATCGAACGACTGCTGCGAGTGATCGGCAAATGACAGCGTCACGGCGTCATCCTGGAGGCTGACCGTTTTGATTTCCGCCAGCTGCACATCCACACCCGGCCTGGCCTCACAGTGTTGCCACAACTCAAGCGCCAACGGGCTCATTTCAACCAACCAGCCCAACTCTTCTCGCTGGGCATCTGCGGCGCTGAAGTGCAAGTGACTGGTGCCCCACTGTTCCCAGACGTGCATGTGCCGATACGTCGCCGCATGTTTCTCCGGCCAAACCCCCAGTTCCGTGAGCAACGCCCGGGAGGCCGGTGACAGGGCGACGTTGCGAATATCCATACCCAGGCGCCCGGTTTGACGCTGCGGGGCCTGCCGGTCGAGCAGCTGCACGTGGAAACCCTGTCGGGCTAATGCAAGCGCCGCGCTGGCACCGACCAGACCGGCACCGACCACTGCGACGGTGGGGTTCATGCCGCGTCCGCGCCAGCAGCCATCAGCTGCTCAACTTCATCAATCAACTTAGGCAGATCGTCAGACAGGACTTCGTGGCCAGTTTTGGTAATTAGCACATCATCCTCAATGCGCACGCCTATACCGCGATATCGCTCGGGCAGGTGTTCCGTACTGGCGTTCAAAGGCAGGTATATGCCCGGCTCAATGGTCAACACCATCCCCGCTTCCAGTTCGCGCCAGCTGTCATCAATGCGGTAATCGCCAACGTCATGCACATCAATGCCGAGCCAATGAGAGGTCTTGTGCGGGCAAAACACTCCATAAGATTGGTCTTCGATCAAATCGTCAACCTCCCCCTGAAGCAGAC
>JBCCUW010000146.1:0-9139 GCA_039196385.1 Pseudomonadota bacterium | reverse complement strand
GGCCTTTGTAGGCCACCGGGTAGAGATAACGTTCCACCTCGAAACCTGCGGCCAAGATGATCAGATCAAACTCGCGCTCGATGCCGTCATTACCCACAATCCCTTTCTCGGTGATGTGAGATATACCCTGCGTTTCTAGTTCAACATTGTCACGCAGTAAGGCATCGTAAAACCCATTGTCCACCACAATACGCCGGGAGAGCGGTGCAAAGTCGGGTATCAGGTGTGGAATCAATTCCGGCTTAGGCGCCATTTTGGTTTCCACCATGTTAGTGAGCATGGCGCGCAACTGATCATTTTTTTCGTTGATCTTCCCACCCTGGGCACGCCAGTCGTGGTCGAGATCCTGAAAACACTGCGCGCGCACTGAGGCATCAACAAAGCTATAGCGATTCCAATTGGCATAAGCCGGCAGGTTGGCAAGTAACCACTTGCGCTCCTCGATGATGGGGCTGCGATAAGACGCAACCGGCGTTACCCAGTTCGGCGTGCGCTGATACACCGTGATGTGTTCTACCTCCGGCGCCACCTTGGGTAATAGCTGAGAGCCGGTAGAACCCGTGCCGATCAGCGCTACGCGTTTGCCGCCATAGTCATAATCATGATCCCAGGCGGTGGTGTGAAACATCTTGCCCTGATAGCGCTCGATGCCTTCGATATCCGGCAGTTTAGGCGTGCTGAACAATCCCGCTGCACTCAACACTACATTGGGATTGAGAGTTTCCAGTTTGCCATCCGGACCCTCAATCACGACATGCCACATTGCGGTGTCTTCCTGCCATTCGGCATCCACAACCTTGGTGGCAAATTGCGCGCGATCTCGAAGGGAATATTTGTCGACCAGAAACGCAGTGTATTCGTTGAGTTCCTCGCGCGGAGCAAACGCGTGCCGCCAGGGGTAGTTCATCTCAAACGTGAAATTGTAGATAAACGTTGTGATATCCACGCGGGCATCCGGATAGGTATTCAGACACCAGGTGCCGCCAAAATCTGCCTGTCGCTCGACAATGCGATAGTTGATGCCGAGGCTGTCCAACTGAATAGCGGCAACAATCGCGCTGAAGCCAGCGCCGACAATCAGCACTTCAAAGTCGTCTGCCGCCGCAGGACGAACGCCATTCGGCCACTGAGCGCGACGCTTGAAGCCGTCGAAAGCTAGTTCTTCATAGCCTGCAACAGACGCAGAGTCAGAGACCACTTTGCCTTCGAACATCTCGATGAGTTCGCGGACCTCAGCCTCATTCAGATCCATCTTCACAGGACGGTCGGGATTGAGCAGGTAAGCAACACCCTTATCGACAATGGTTTCCCGGTCCTCCTTCGACACCCCATAAATTTCATAAGGGTTGCCCGGTGCGCCGCGCAGGTTTACCTCCATGGCCTTCAGCTCCGGATCTGCTGTGTGCTGGTAAAGCACCACGCGCAGGACATTCATATCCGCTTTAGCTAACGCAGTACGAATCCATTGCTCATCAACCGGGGTTTCCTTTGTGGCGGTTTCCTTAGTGGCGGTTTCCTTAGTGGCGGTTTCCTTAGCGGCTGCCTGATCGGTCATCCGTTTTCCATTTTTTATAATATTAAAAAATGGTACTGCTAAAACGCACCCCCTGTCTATGTTTTTTTAAAAAATACAAATTTTGTCTAAGAGACCTCTTTTTTACGGCCGAGTACTTTCTGTATAAGTGGCACAAGCTTTTCCCCCGCGCCTATATCACCCCGGCGCATGCCATAAAAAAGGCGTTCAATCTGCGCCCGTTCGGCGTTGTCCAGAAAATCGAAGAAACCTTCGGTCTGACCCAGCTCCGCGACAACCTGCTCGCGCACGGCGTGGTTGCGCTCACTGATCAAGGCGTGATGCAGACAGGCCCGGCCCAACAACACCCAGGGGAAGTTGGCGTCCCGGATGGGTCCCGCTGTCGCCAGATCTCCACCCACGGCCTGGCCCAGAATCTTAACCTTGGCCAGCTCCGGTCCCCCGAACCAGGCCGTCACGGTGCCTACCGCACCACCCAACAGGGAGCCCAGAAACAGCGAGGTACCGCCCAACAACAGATCCAAGGTACCACCGGCAATGGCGCCGGATGCTGCGCCGGTTGCGACCAATTGCAATCGCGATAAACCAAACAACTGCCAGCTCTGTTCGGTAAAGATATCGGTATTAACCAGTTCTAACTGAGCGCTGCTGATGGCTGCAGACTGATGCCGGTAAATTCGTTGAACCTCACTTTGACAGCGCTTTTCCGTGGCCTGAATGCGCTGCTTCAATCGACCGGTCAGGTCTGCACCGACGCTTTCTGCAGAAGCGCCAGGCGCTATGCGTTGATCCACCCGCGCGGTGAGGGCCGATTGCAAAAAGTCCGCTATGGCGGTACTGGCCTGCTGCAGTTGACGTGCACGCTCGCGCTCTAGAGCCCGAGCCGCACGGTGCAGTGGGGCGCGCCAATCTTCTTCCAGTTCCGCAAAGGCATTTAGCAAAGCAATGCGCTGGCTGAAGCTGGCTCGATGCGCGTTGAATTCCCGGACAATGGAAAAGTACTGTCCTAACCCGGCACGCCAGGCTTCCAAGTGATCGCCGCTGCCGATCATGTTGATCAGAGCCATCCGCGGCCGCCCCGTCCAGCGCAGAATGTCCATCTCCAATTCGTATTCACCGCCGTAGGGTTTTGAACCATCCACAACATAGAGAATACCGGCGCCCGCCAGGATCGGCTGCAACAGCGCGCATTCGTCAGCAAACTTGTCCTGCCCCGCGTGCTGATTGACAAACTTCTGCACGAGTTCCGGACGCGAGCTGGCATCAGTTTCATGGGCGTGCAGCCACTGGTGTACCTGGCCGGCGCGTTGGAATCCAGGTGTATCAATCAAATCATACAGGGGCTCGCCGTCAATCATCAGCGTAAAGTGATCTGCACTGCGGGTGGTACCAGGCATGGGACTGATGCGCACCTGATTATTTTCGGACAGCGTGGCGACGATGGAGCTTTTACCTTTATTGGGGTGCCCAACCACAGCCAACGACGGGATCACGCTGAAGCCTCAACATACACTCTGGCGTCGTGCAGTTTGCCCAGGGTGGTGCGCCACGCCCGCACTTCTTCAACTCCCAACGGGTCTTCAGGCAAAGCCAGGGGGTGCACAGCAATATCGGCAGCAGGACCAACGGTAACTCTCAGCTGCTCGATAAAGTCGAGAAACTCGAGCAAGGGAGGCTCCCAACCTTTAACCAGGATACAGATCCGCGAAGGTTGCTCGGGTAGCTGGGACAACAAAGCCGTTTGTGCATCGGGGGTGGCACCCATATCGATATGCAGCGCTGATGAGTCGGCAGCCCGCACCCCATTCCAGGCGATGGTCACATCCGCGTTGAATTGATCTCCAGCTTCACGTACGGGTTCCGGGTCGTGCATTTCTGGCGCGGCTGGCGGCGCACTTTGATAGACCACTTCAGACTGACGCAATTGACGGATCAGTGCGGTAACTTCGGGGTGACTGAACAGTGCAGTCCGATTAGTCGCTTTGATCCGAGCGTGCGCGACCCAGGCCATGATCAGACGAGGCACGATGGCCCAGACCACAATACACAGGCCAATAAACTGCCACCACTGACCCAGCAACGCGGCATGGTTATCCGGATTCATGCGATAGAAGCGCGAGGCCTCCACCAACTCCAGCGTTGGATGCGCCGCAGGCAGCCAGATTTGCCAGGGAAAGCTGAGAAATTGCGTGAGCGCATAGACACTCTGCGCCTGGATATCCAGCGTGCTGCTCCAACCGAAGGCGATATCCGAAAATGCAATCAGACAGACAAACGTGAGCCCGGCGGCGACGAGGAAAGCCAGCGTCGCGTGCTGCAGATAGCTGGTACTGTGCCAATACAAAGCACTCTGGTAACGCCACAAGTTGGTACTGAGGAAATCAGGATAATCCCGGTTGAGGGCACCCAAGCTGCGCATTAACAAACTGCCCAACCCGGCGTGACGACGCCGCGCGAGTAATCTGGCCAACAAAGACAACACCAGGGTCAGCCCAGGCAAACCGACCAGGATTGCCAGCAGCATCAGAATATTTACCGGATATGCACCCGTGTAGGTGAGCGCCACTGAGGCTACCGAGATGCCCGTAAACGCGCCAACAGCCACACTCAGGCTGTTGACTAATGTATGCATACCGGCTAGCGGGTCATCCGCATCCGCAACAGCCTGCCACCAGGCCAACACAAGGTCAGCATCATCCTCTGGCAGCGTCGCAGGCGCCTGAACATCTGACGGTGGCTCATTACCAAGCCAAGCGTGAATGCCAATCACATGGCCGATGGTTAAGGGGATTTTTGACTTCATGCAGGCCAAGTATACCAAGGACAGATCTACAACTTTGAACCCCGGCGGACTTCACCTGGCGGACGGCCGGTCTCGCGGCGAAATGCTTTGCGGAAGGCCGGTTCAGAGTCATAACCCACAGCTTCGGCGATGGCGAGGATGGAATCGTCCGTGCCCGTGAGTAGATCTGTAGCCACCTGCATCCGCCATTGGCTGAGATAATTGGCCGGTGTCACGCCGGTGAGATCGCGGAAGCGTTGCGCAAAAGCAGTGCGCCCCAATCCGGCACGCGCTGCCAGGTCCTGCAGGCTCCAGGGCGTAGCGGGGTTTTCATGGATTGCCGCCAGCGCTTTGGCAATCTGCACATCCGCCAACGCGCCCAACAGACCTTCACACCACCCGCCCTCCATGGCGGCACGCAGTACCTGCACAAACAGCGCAATCGCATACACCTCCAGTGTGGCCTGGGTACCGGGCGGCGCACCCTCCAATTCAACAATGATCAGCTCGATCAGGCGTCGGGTATGTGGGTCCTGCCGATCAATCACCACGGCGTCGGGTAAAGCGTCCAACAGGGGCCAGGCGGCGCGCCCCTGAAATTCAAAGAACCCACAGAGCATCAGGTTGTCTGCATCTTCCGTCGCGACCCCTTCTGCGCTGTTGACCTGCTGTGGATCTGGTACTTCCGCGCTTGAACTGACAATGTGTTCAGCGTCGCGTGGCAGCACCAGCAAATCGCCAGGGTGCAGAGCCCGGGGCTCACGACCGTGCATATGCAGCCAGGAATTGCCGCGCTGTATCAGATGGAATGTCGCCATGCGCTGGCCGGACGTATCCACCGCCCATGCACCACGGAAGCTGGCATGCACAAAAACACCAGCCGATGGCTTCAAGCGGCGGAGAATGAGGCTGAGCGTATCTGTCGACATGTTTAACAACGCAGGGACGGCGTGAACGATTGGACATGAAACACGGACGTTCGGGTACAGGTTGTTGGGTCTTTCGCGTTCAGAATGTGTCCTGTTCCATGCTGACTGAGCAACAGCCACATGCGTGACACACACTGATCAACCGGAGACGTGGTTATGCACATTGAGATCTACACCAAAAGTTATTGCCCGTATTGTCACCGCGCAAAGCGGCTGCTGGAAGCCCGTGACTTAGCGTACACGGAATACGACGTGACCTTCGACACTGCCGGACAACGCGAGATGATAACCAGAACCGCTGGCCGGACGGTGCCGCAGATCATCATCGATGGCAAGCCCGTCGGCGGCTCGGATGAACTGATCGTATTAGACCAGACAGGCAAACTGCACCCCCGCGAGCAGCCACTGAACGCACCAGACGACAACAGATTAGACCAGACCAATTAACAGCAAGATAGACAAGCAAGATATAAGGAGCAGGACATGAGCAAACACTACGACATCATTATTATCGGGGGCGGCAACGCTGGCCTGGGTGTATCCGCGGTGGCCGCCGAGGCAGGCAAAAGCATCGCCTTTATCGAAGGCCGGGATTTTGGCGGGACCTGCCCGAACCGGGGTTGCACGCCGAAGAAGGTACTGGTTGCAGCCGGCCACACGCTCCATGAAATAGAACGTGCACAAGCGCACGGCATCAGGGTGAATGAACCAACGCTGGACTGGACCCACCTGATTGACCGCGCACAGGACATGATATCTTTCATACCCGACGCGATAGCTGGTGTGGCTGAAAAACGAGGCGACGTCTACCGGGGTTTTGCCCGCTTCACCGGGCCCGACTCGGTGGAAGTAAACGGTGAAGTACTGACCGCCGATCACATCGTAATCGCCACCGGCTCAAAACCACGCGCCTTACCCATTCCGGGCGCTGAACTGATGATCACATCGGATGAGGTGTTGAGTGAACGCGCCCAGCCACAGGAAGTCATTTTTGTGGGCGGCGGCGTGATCGCTCTGGAATTTGCCCATGTATATCAGCGTGCGGGCACCCAGGTGACCATTCTGGAAGTCATGCCACAACTGCTGCCACGCCTGGAAACGGATGCTGTCGCCCAGCTCCGGGCAGAAACCGAACGCCTGGGTGTGCGGGTACATACCGGCGTGAGTGTATCGAGCATCGATGCCGACGGCGATCGCTTGGCAGTGAACGTTGAAATCGACGGCAAACCCCAGCGCCTGGTGGCAGACCGGGTCGTAAACGGCGCTGGTCGTGTGGCTAATGTGGATAGCCTGGATCTTGACGCGGCAGGTGTTGAGCACGATGGCGTGGCTATTGCGTTAGACAAAACGCTCCGCTCTGTCAGCAATCCACGCGTGTACGTTGCCGGGGATGCACTGGTGCAGTCGCCACAACTCTCGCCGCTGGCAACGTGGGAAGGCCGAATTGTCGGTGAGAACATTGTCAATGCGGCCGGGATCGAGCCTGACTATCAGGTGGTACCCAGCGTCGTCCACACGGTACCGTCGCTCGCCACCGTCGGCCTGAGTGAAGCGGAAGCTGAGGCTGAAGGACGCGACGTGGAGGTCAGCGTGAACGACATGACCGGCTGGTTCTCAGGCAAGAGTTATGCGGAAACCGTGGCCTGGTCAAAGGTGTTGGTAGACCGCTCGACTGACGAAATTGTAGGCGCGCATCTCGTGGGTCACCGCGCTGAAGAGTTGGTGCACATTTTCGGGCTGGCGATGCAGCATGGTATTTCAGCGACAAAACTGCGGACGACGCAATTTGCGTTTCCGACCTTCAGCAGTGACGTGAAGAACCTGTTTTGACGTATATTGCCCTATCCCAGAACGAAGGATAGTTGCATGGAAGAAGTATGCCGCGGCCTCAGATTTCCTGAGGGGCCCATCGCGATGGACGACGGGTCCGTGGTGCTGGTCGAGATCGAACGCAAAACGCTATCGAGAGTAGACGCTGATGGAACGATCAGCGTCATCGCTGATTGCGGAGGTGGTCCCAACGGTGCCGCGGTGGGTCCAGACGGACGCGCTTACATCTGCAACAACGGCGGCTTCGACTGGACGCAGCAAGGTCCGTTTCTGCGTCCAGCCGAACATCTTGCTGCCGACTACCAAGGCGGCAGTATTCAGGCTGTCGATCTCAACACCGGTGCGGTGGAAACGATCTACACGCACTGCAACGACGAGCCGTTGAAGGGTCCTAACGATATTGTCTTTGACGCAGCCGGCGGCTTCTACTTTACCGATCTGGGCAAACGGCGCGGGCGTTCGATGGATCGTGGCGCGGTGTTCTATGCGCTACCGGACGGCAGCCGCATTGAAGAAGTGGTGTACCCAATTGACACACCCAACGGCATTGGTCTGTCACCCGACGAATCGCAACTCTATGTTGCTGAAACATTTGGTGCTCGGGTTTGGGCTTTCGACATTACCAGCCCGGGACAACTCGGACCCGGACCGCACCCATTTTTTCCCGGACGTCTGCTATATAAATTCAGCGGTTACGAACGACTCGACTCACTGGCCGTAGACGCTGAAGGTAACGTGGTGGTGGCCACGCTGGGAACCGGCTGTGTGACTGCGATTTCACCGGAAGGCACTGTCCGAGCTGTTGTCCCCGTTCCCGAGTTTGACCTGATGGTGACCAACATCTGCTTTGGCGGTCCAGATCTGCAAACTGCCTATATCACCTCGTCCGGGTTGGGCAGGCTGTACAAGTTTCAATGGCACTGTGCTGGCCTGCCACTGAACTTTCTCAACCGTTGACAGAGCGCTTCTCAGACCAGTCTCAACTCCACAAGCGCGCGGCACATGCTTGACAGATTCAATCCAAACCGCTATTTATGTGCATGACACACACATATTAAAGCGATCCCATGAACGACACTACGCTGGCAGACGAGCGCGTCTTCTCCACCAAAGAACAGCCCACACTTCATCACGTTTGTTTGTTTGTACCCGATATCGCGGCATCAGTTGAATTCTACACCTCGGGACTGGATCTCACTGTCCGCGAGGAATTTGACGACATCATTGGTGTGCGTCAAACAGGTCGATTCCCGTTTGGCGTACCCAGCGTATTTTTGGAAGCCGGCGCAGGCCGCTATATCGAACTACACCCTGCTGGCGATGGGGAGATGATGCCACCCGGGTTTCCCATGAATCATCTTGCTCTTGGGGTGCATGATGTTGATCAAGCTTATGCAAAGGCCTTGACAGCTGGTGCAACACCTTTTGGATTCGAATTACCCAGCGAACCCTGGGATGGCGCGCCCATCGATGTCGTCATGTCCGGAGAACGGCCTGAAACCATGCGGATGGCTTTTCTACAAGGTCCGAGTGGGGAACTGATTGAGCTGTATCAAGCCTCGTGAAGCAAACGTCAGCTTACAGTCGTGAGCTAATCACCTAAGCAGATGTTCTGAATTCCGCAGGTATCGGACAATCCGTGCAGACACGGTTGTCACATAACCGGCACAGAGTTCGCCGTTCCAGGTCTGTGGTCTCCAGTGAAGACAACATCTTGTGCAGCAATGCCGCAAGCTGGTCCTGTTCTGAATCTGTGAGGGTCTCAAGTAACGGTGCCATGGATGCCAAGCGGCCTTTCAGGATTTTCTCCCGCAGCGCCTTGCCCCGCTTACTGACGTACAGCGCGACCGCGCGCGCATCGCTACCCGCCCGTCGTTCGACCAGACCATCCGCAACAAGGCGATCGACCAGCCTTACCGTACCGGAGTGCGACAGCCCAAGTACTTTGCGCAATTCATCGTTCGATGGACCCAATCCGTAGCCAATCACCACCAGGGCTGCCGAGGTTTCACCGGTGTGTTTGAGAAGGTCTCTTGTAGATTTCTGGATGCGGTCAGCGACAGC
>JBCCUW010000145.1:0-9165 GCA_039196385.1 Pseudomonadota bacterium | reverse complement strand
TCAGCAGCCGGTCACCCATACTATGGCCTAGCGTATCGTTAACCAGTTTGAAGCGATCCAGATCCAGGAACATTGCCGCAAGTTTGCGTTTGTTACGCCGCGCATGAGTAATCGCCAGGCTCAAACGGTCTTTGAGCAGCGCGCGGTTGGGCAAATGTGTCAGCAGGTCATGATAGGCCTGAAAGTTAATCATCTCTTCAGCCTGCTTGCGCTGGCTGATATCGCGCGCGGTGCCATACGTACCGACAAAGTTCTCCCGCGTGCGCTCATTGTTATCGGAGTAGATACCCATGGCGGTCAGTTCCGACCAGACCACCTGAGAGCGCAGCATACCGCCGGGATTATCCCGGCACCTGCTTTTCAGGCGAATTTCTGCATTACGTACGGCGCGCCCACCCGTACGCCGCTCGTTAAACAGATTGTTAACAACATCCAGATCTTCTTCTTCAATCAGCTCGGAAAAATGCCGTCCGAGCAACTCTTCCCGGTCGAATCCCAACATGCTGTTGATGCGGTCATTCACAAACGTAAAGCAGCCGTTGCGGTCAAGCATGTAAACCAGGTCGGGTGAACTGTTCACAATAAAGCGATGCAGTTCTTCTGACTCTTTGAGTTTGCCTTCCATCTCAGTGGCCTGATGTTCCAGACGCACCTGACGCAAAGCTGTTTCCATGGTGGCAATGAGTTCCGCCGCTTCATAGGGCTTTTTGACGAAGTCAAAAGCCCCTGCCTGCAGCGCGTGTTTGACGCCGCTGAAACTTGAATCTCCACTGACAACAATGATCTTGCAATCGAGTTTCTCGCGCGCCGCGTAGTCGAGAATGTCGTGGCCACTGACACCGGGCATGATGAGATCAAGCAGCACCACATCGTATTGCGTCTCAGCTAGTGCCTGCATGGCCGCTTCGCCACCCAGCGCCTGGTCAGCGTCGTACCCATACAGGGTAACAAGGTGATATAGGGAGGTGAGAAGCTCTGGTTTGTCATCCACCAGCAGAATTCTGGCATCACCCAGCTCGTTCGCGGGACGATTCATCATCCGGGCAAAAGATTCTCGCGGGCTATGCTCTTGATCTGGTGGCTTGCTGTTATACGACATAATAGAAGACTGACCCCTGCTCCTTACCAACTCCGCAGCGCCAGAAAAAGTGAGTCGAAAGGACATTGCAGTTCTGCTGGCTTAAGGGGTACGCGCGCTTTGTTCCCTCGGTCAACAAGCTATGTATTTGAACAAGTTTCTCACGACGGGTAAAGTGCTGATTTCGGGCGATATTTTGCTTATTTTTCAATGACCTGCCGGTTCTGCCGGCGGATGTGCAAATGGCAGCGGCCACAAGTCCATCACCCGTGCCAGTGCGGAAAGCGCCAGGGCGTGTTTGAGCTCTCCAGATTGCACCACCGCACGCACCTGATCAGGGCTCATCAATTCCACCCGAATCAGCTCACCATCCCCGAGCGTTTGTTGTTGGGCAGGCGCTACGTTTTCCGCGAGCCAATGATGGCACAGATGGTTGTGAAAAGCGGGATTGGGTTCAACGGCGCCCAAATATGTCCATTGATCAGTCGCGTAACCCGTTTCTTCCAACAATTCACGTTGCGCCGCCTGCAGATGACTTTCACCAGGGTCTACCATACCGCCCGGCGTCTCAAGCGTTGTATACGAAACACCAAAACGATATTGCCTGATCATGATGGATTCACCCGATGGGGTCAGTGCAACAACGTTGACCCAATCGACTGATTCCAACACCAGCCGCTCAAAGACTTTGTCATTACGCGGGTTCCGCAGACGATCGATGCGTTTGGCAAACAAAATGAGCCCGGCTTCATCGTCGTAACGCGAGTCCAGCTTTTGCCAGTCCAGCGATGCCAGGTCGTCCGCTGGATCGTTTGAGTCAGTCATCACTACTCCTGATTGGTATTTCTGTCATCACCATAACCGGTCAGCTCCATATAACCGCTCCCCACACGCTGGCCGTCAGCATATACTGCCACCAAGCCTTCCCAATAAATCAGGCCCGTTTCCATTAGCTGATTGTCCAGCAGCGCTTCGATGGTCAGCGTTTCAGCCTCATCCACCGTTGACCCATCGCGCAGGATCAGTTGCCAGGCAACTGGCCACAGCACACCGCGTGAGTCTTGCCAGTAGCGCTGCGGACGCAGTTCGTACGCCTCTGCCAATAACTGATGTGATGTCTGTGCGGTCACCAACTTGCCATGGTTGTAGGGATCGCGCTGCCCGTCTTTACGCCGCAGGTTAAAAACCATCAAACTGCGGCCGTCCGTCAACTGCAGCGCAAACCAATCCCAGCCCTGCAGGTGATCACCGAGCACAGAGGTGCTCCATTCCCGATCCAGCCAGGCCCAGCCTGACACGGGGATCAACTCCCCGTCCACAAACACCTCACCGCTGGTGCGTAAGCGCGGCAGCGAATAATAGTAGCTGGCCGCTTCAGGCCCCTTGCGCGACCATCCCTGTTCCCCTTGGAGCACCAGGGCGCGGGTCTGGGTAAAATTCAGGGACACTGCAAACTTGTCCCGCTCAGCCGCGTCCAGTTGCCACACCATGGGTTCCGCGACGCTGCCGGATAACGACCAGTCTTCGAGTATGGCCTGAAAGGCGGGCGCCACAGGATCTGTCTGCTGTACAGATACGCCCGCCAGGCGTGGATGTCCACGGCTGAAACGCTGCGCATGATAGTGTTGCTGCCGCGCGACATCCGTCAGGGCCAGGTGAGCCAGGAATGCCTGGCCGGTATGCCATGGTCCAGGTCCGGTAGGCGACGGACTCAGCGCCTGCCGGAACAGCGTATATTGAACGCCATACTCTCGTCCTTGAGCGTCCTGCATAAAGCCGGTGAGATACCACCACTCACTGCGATAAGCCGGATGTGGACCATGGTCACGGGGAAATGTAAACGTGCGCGGCTGATCGGCGAAGCGAAAACCCTCGGCTAGACTGTCACCCTGGCCACCCAGCACCTGCGTAACGCGTAAGCCGCTGACCACAGCCGCATCAGCAGACTCCGGCTCACCGTGGCATCCGGCCAACAGCTGCAGCGCCAACAGCAAGCCGGCCAGCCGATGAGCAGTACCCCCGACAGTGCCCAAGTCAACAATGCCCCGGACAACGCCGCTGCTGTTACAGCCGCACAAGATTGGCATACTGACTCTCTTCACGCTGGCCTACCCGAACAAAACCTGCCACCAGGGCGGCCAGCGTACCCCACACTACGGGCCACACGAAAGCCAGCAGGCTGAGCCGTAGATTAACCGTCCAGCCGAACGCACGCGGGTTGACCAATTCACATAACAAATAACCAAACACGGCACCCAGCGGTATAGCCATGATCACCGCCGTGAACGCAATCCCCAACGAACGCGTTACATCCATCATCAGTCGTTCGCGCGCCGATATCCCCAGGGTCACGAGCAAGCGGCTGGATGTCTGCTGATTCAGCCGTAAGGTGCTGCTCGCAATATAGACCCCGATGCCGGCCACCATGAGGGCAATGCTGATCAGTATATCGGTAATGGCAAAGGTGCGGTCAAACGTCATCAATGCCGTATCCCGCACCTGCCCTTGCGCAGTAAAACGTAGTTGCGGAAACGCTTGCTGCAGCTGCGACAGCACCGCCGGCGCGCCTGCACCACGCAGACTGATGGAATCCAGAGCCAGCTGTGCTGAAGCCAGAGGGTGGCGCTGATCGACGACAAGACGGGCCTGGGAATCGCCAAACCCCTGAAAAACCGCGGCCACCGGATAACCCTCAACACCGAGCTGCAACACATCACCCACTTGCAGCTGTTGTGCTCGCGCTAACTGCTCGCTGATCAGAACATGGCGGGCGCCGTCAAATTCATCCACCCCGGAGTTCTGTCCTGAGTTCTGTCCTGAGTTCTGTCCTGAGTTCTGGCCGGGGTATTGATAGCGGGCCAGTTCAAACGCATCCAACTGGGTCGCCGTCAGCGCAACGGGTGATCCCGCCACCCTCAGCTGGCCTCGATAAGCAGTCTGCACGTGACCAATCTGTTGCTTTTCAGCGGCGCTGAGTTGTGTCGATTTGCTGTTTAAAAAACGCTGCAGCTGAGCCGGCGTCCCATCCAGCACGACGGCATAGCTGAGCCGCCGTTCCAGAAACTGCTCAAAATCGGCGCGAAAGCTCTCCACCATGGCGGCAACCCCGATGGCAGTGGCAATGGCCAGAGTTAGACCGCCCAGCGCCACAGCCAGATCGTCGGGATACCAGACCACCTCGCGCAAGCCATTCGCCACCAACGGCGAGGGCTGCCGGGGACTGCGGCTGAGCTGCGCGGACCAGCTGCGCAACCGGCGCAACAACGGTCCGGTAACCAGCACGCTGACAAAACTGAGCACCGCCACGCAGGCGAAAGCCCCGAGCAGGCCACTATTTGGCTGTAAACCCCAGACAAACAGACCAGCCAACAGTATCAGCAACACCACCAGGCCTGTGGAGGCCTGTCGCAACTGTTGTCTGAACATGGCCCAGCCACCGCCGAACAGACACACGGCGAGCGCTGAACCGAGCCCTTTTACCAGTGCCCACACATCCAGCGACACGCCCGCCATTCCGGCCTCAGCAACCTGGGCGAGCAGCAACCGCGCCAGCCACCAACCCGACACCATACCGAGTAGTCCCCCCGCCATACCGATCCCCAGCAGCATAAGTACAAAATAGCCGCTGAGCACCGCCCGGGACACGCCCAGTAGATGCAATCGCTGCATGGTCGGCAGAAGCTTTCGCCGCCACGACAACGCCACTTGGTAGATCAAGAACCAGGCGACCAGCATGGCCAGGATCGCCAGTGCGCTGACATTGAACAGCACCGCGTTACCGAATTGGCTGGCCGGATGCTGCTGTTGCGCCGTGAGAACCTGCCAGTCCGGCACTCTGGCGGACACATCGTACGCGGGCAGACCTGCCCCAAGCCCGGGTATCAGTTGCTCACCCAGGCCGCGCAGATCCGCCCAGGGGTCCTCGAATACCGTTGCAACGTAAGAGATATCCTGGGCATTCCAGCCCAACAATTCCTGCGCAACCCCGATGTCGGCCACCAGAGTACCCGGAGGCAAATCGATCACATCATTGATCGGCAAACCCGCAAGATCCGCCAATGTGCTGTCTACCCAGATACCTGTCCAGGAAAACTGGCCACCAGCCGACTCGCCGCGCCACAGACCGGAGCCCGCTGAAAACAGATCTACCCCAATCACGTGCACACCCCGACCCTGCAGCACGGTCCATTCATCGACGACGGGGGTGAGGTTGCGTAAACCATCCAGGGATCCGGCCCGCCATTCGCGGCGCAGCTGGAAATAGTCATCAACTACCAGGTTGTCACGATGCAGATAGTGGCTGAATTCACTCAGTTGTTGCGGTCGCAGCCCATCCAGTTGCGCGCTGACCTGCTGGCTGATCAGATGCACACTGACAACCGACGTGACTCCCAGGGCGATGCCAACGACCGCCATCATTGCGGACCATGGCGCACGCTGTATAAAACGCCACAGGCTGAGGCTCAACATGCCATCATTCCACCACGCCCAGCTGTAATTGCTGGTCAGCCCTTGCCGCAACCTGACTACTGTGAGTCGCCACAATCAAAGCAGCCCCGGAAGCGCGGGCAGAAGTAAACAGCAGATCCGCAACCTGGGTGGAATTACCCCGGTCCAGATTACCGGTAGGTTCATCAGCCAGCAGCAAGGCCGGTTGCAACAGCAGCGCCCGCGCCACAGCGACGCGTTGCTGTTCACCCCCGGACAGTGTTTCCGGGAAGTTATGCAGACGATGACCCAGACCAAACTGCTGTAACAGTTCCAGCGCTTGCGCATCAAGCTGGCGCTGCTTGTTCAGGCGACCCGGCAGGCGCACATTCTCCAGCACGGTGAGGGTGGGGATCAGGTTAAAAAACTGGTGCACATAACCAATCCAGCGTCGCCGCGTCCGCGTGCGGATGCGTTCGCTGCAGTTGTGCCAGGCCACGTCCTGGCCACCAAGGTGCATAAAAATCTCGCCGCTATCCGGCGTTAACGTACCCGCCAGCAGGTTCAATAAAGTCGATTTACCGGAACCACTCGGTCCGGTAATGGCCAGGGAACTGCCCGGCGCCACCTGACAACTGAGATTATTCAGCACACCCACGGTGACATCGCCGTCCTGAAAAGACTTGCTGACAGCGTGCAATTGAACGGCATTCGACATTGTCGTTTAACGCAGCGCCTGCATACCCTGACGGTTCAATTCCGGGGTGAGCGGCATCAGATGGTTACCTGCGTTAATCCCCGCCAGCGCATCATCGACATTGCGAAACTGGCTGAGTGTCTCCAGCGAGCGCAGAGTCGGATCAATCATCTGCCAGTGCGCATCGCGGTGTTTAGCCAACGCCTGTGCAGGCGTGATCCATTGTTCGTCCGTCGCCTCTCCAACATGGGCCAGGGTGGCCTGATCAGGGGGCATGGCTGCAACAAAAAACCGCGTATCAAAGCGACGCGGCGCCATTTCCGGGGTAATCCAATGGCTGAAGTAAGCGAGTCGGTCACAATCTATGGTCAGCTGTTCTGCGTGACACACATCAGCAAAGGTGATTTCGTCGTTGAGCAACTGTTCACGGATGTGCGCAAATCTATGCTGCATCTCAACTTGATCAAACGTCAGCCGTACTCCGTTGCGGCGCGCCAGCAACACACCACTTTCTTCGAAACATTCACGCGCCACTGCCACCCAATAGCGCAAACCGCCCGCGGCCAGGCCCAGGCGCGCACTGGCGCTTTGATCATCTATGCCGGCGCAAAGATCCGGCGACCAGTCCGCCTCATCCACCTTGCCGCCAGGGAATACATGCAAGTCCGGGAATGCCCCTCTGCCCGGCCGCTGCACCATATACACCTCTAAACCCTCACCAGCTTGATTGACTCCGGTGTCACGCACCAGCATCACCGTTGCTGCTAAGCGGATACCGTCCCTTTCAAGTGGCTGCAAAATCAACTCCTCAATTTGTTCTATGTCCAGCCACTACCGAAACCTTGGACTGTGACCTGGCTAACATATTCATTTCGCGTTGCATGTTCTGCTCTGCTGATCACCAACCGAACCCCGAAAGTACATACTCCGTTCGCCTCAGGAACCTTGCACAAATGAACCCACCGGATCTCACACACAGATTTGTCGTACGACTTCCCATGCATATACGCAACCGTATCGTAGGCGCTGCCAAGTATCATCGGCGCAGCATGAACTCTGAAATTGTAACGCGATTGGACCAATCATTCAGTGGCCCCGCGGACCAGGAGCCACGGTCGCCCCTATTGGATTGTCCAATCGCAGAGCCGCTGGGCAATGAGCGCGAAGTACAGTTGCTGCAATGCTATCGAGCCCTTCCTGCAGCCCAACGAGAGGCATTGCTGGCCTTGTTGATTCGCTAGGTTCAACGACGTTGCGTAATGAAGCGCTCAAGCCAGCCAAACAACAACTCTGTGACAATCGCCAGCAACGCCGCCGGAATGGCGCCCTGCAAGATTAACTCGACGTTATCCAGGGACAACCCGACCACTATGGGGTCACCCAACCCACCTGCGCCAATAAAGGCAGCCAGTGTGGCAGTGCCGATACTGATGACCGCTGCCGTTTTGATCCCGGCAAAAATTGCCGGCACCGATAGCGGCACCAGGACATAGCGCAGTTGTTCGCGCTCGGACAAACCCAGCGCATGGGCTACCTTCACCAGACTGGGGTCCACATTCGCCAATGCGGTGACCGCATTGCGCAGGATGGGTAACAACGAATAAAGAAACAAGGCCACAATTGCAGGTAGTACGCCAATACCGAACAGCGGAATCATCAGCGCAAGCAACGCAATGGACGGTATGGTCTGCAGCAGTCCGCAAAAATAGATGATGGCGGCAGACGTTCGCGCATGCTGATAAACCAGCAGGCTGGTCAACAACCCCAGGGTGATCGCCAGGCCCAGAGCAATGCCGGTGAGCTGCAAATGACGCAGGGTATTACGGCGCAAGTCCTGCCACATGCCGGTCTCCCGCTGCGGTGCAGTGATACCCAGGGGAGCCAGAAATTCCGCTGCCACCGAGGGAAAGCTGCGTCCTTCAAACACCACCGCCGCGTTGAGCGCCTGCATGGTTGCATCATCGAGTGTGCCAGCCAATTGCACCAGCAGGGCGCGCGCGCCCGGGTCGAGGTTGGCTACCGCCAGTGGCGCCGCATAATACCGTGGGAAGTAACCGAGATTGTCCGCCAGGACCACAAGATTGTAACGTATCAGTTCACCATCAGTACTATACGCGTCGGTCACACCAATGGCGCCGTCATTCAACGCCTGATAGGCCAGGCCATGTTCAATGCCACGCACGGAACCGGTCAGATTGTACGCGCGCTGCAAACCCGGCCAGCCATCTTCGCGTTCCAGAAACTCGTGGCTGAATACCAGTGGCAGCTCATCAACACCCGCAAGGTCGCTGATGTTTTCCAGATTGTAGCGAGCAGCACTGGCCGCCCGCACGGCGATGGCGTACGTATTGTTGAATCCCAGCTGGGGCAACAGCTGCAGACCCTGCGCCTGCAGGCCAGCGGTCATGTCGTCGGCTGACGCTGAACCGGGCAGTTTGAGAATTGCCTGGCTGATGGTGCCGGTATACTCAACATAAATATCTATGCCATCGTTTTTCAGCGCTTCATAACAGATCAGGGTACCACCCAGACCAAACTTACGTTCCACCTGATACCCACCGGCTTCCAACGTTTGCGCAACAATTTCGCCCAGCAGATAACTTTCATTAAAATTTTTGCTGCCCACGCGAATCGGCTTCTGTGCGTCCTGCGTTGGCGTGGCGGCCATAGCCGGCGGAACCCAAACCGGCAGCCCCGCTGTCAGACAGAAAATTGCGCAGAAAACCAGACAGGTACGCAGGTTCATCATGCAAGCTGACTCTCAACCAATGACCGTACGTAAGCAGTAGCCGGTTCCGCCAACACCTCACTGGTGGCGCCCTGTTGTTGAATGGCGCCCTGGTGCAGGATGATCAGATACTCCGCCAGACGCCTGGCTTCACGCAGGTCATGTGTAACCAGCAAGGCGCTGACACCTTCCGCCTGTTTAATGAATTCAAAACGTTCGTATAATTCGACCCGG
>JBCCUW010000144.1:0-9178 GCA_039196385.1 Pseudomonadota bacterium | reverse complement strand
TCAGCAATGCCGCATGTTCAGTTTCATCGAGGGTAAACGGCAACAGCTCGCTGTGTCCCTGGTTGACCGGCACAGCCTGGACGTAGTGCTCGATAACCTGGGACAGAGTTGCAAAGCGCCCGTCGTGCATGTAGGGCGGCGTTCTACTGATGTTGCGCAGGCTGGGTACCTTGAACGCACCGAGTAATTCACGGCCCGTTGTCCTGGCGTAAGTCAGCGCACACCAGTCTGCGGGAGCATCGCTGAATTCACCGAGACAATTGAACAGGTCGGCCTGCACTTCGATGACTCCCTGCCAGCGACCGTCATCCGGTGTGTTCTCGCTCACGCCCAAGCCGGTACCGATGTTGTGGAAGCCATGATTGGTCAACAACGGGCCATTGTGACAGTTCAGGCATTGCCCCTTGTTGATGAATATATCCAGACCCATCAACTCTGCGGGGGTCAGTGTGGCTGCCGTGTCATCAGCCCCCTCTTGCGGATGCCGCAATGTGTCAGCGTAGGCATCGAAGCGGGTTGGCTCAGGCAGCAAAGTCCGTTCAAATGCGGCGATGGCTTTGCCGGTGTTGGCAAACACCAGATTGGTAGAGTGGGTTGTGGGTGCAGCGCCAAACAGCGCCGTATACTGCTCTCGATAAGCTGAGTCGCTGGCTAATAATGTAGCGGTACCGGTGCGACTGAAACCATGTTCGGCCGGATGTTCCAGTGGCGCCAGCGCCTGGGACCATAAACTGTCGCGCCGGCCGTCCCAATAAAACCACTCACTGTAACCACTGCCAATCAAGCTGGGTGCATGACGGCGGGTAACAGATATTCCGACGGAGCGGGCTAGCGGATCGCTGAACGCGTAATCGGGCTGGTGGCAGGTTGCGCAGGATACCTGCTGATTAGCGCTCAGCCGCTTGTCGTGAAACAGCTGTTTGCCAAAACTTGCCGCGGCAGGGTTGTCCGCCACGCGATTGGAAAGATCTGGCGGCAAAGCGGGTAGTGCGCTTAAGGCCAATGACCCGATGGCCTGCAATTCAAAGTCGCTCCAGCGTGGTTCCGGGCTGCATGCAGTTCCGCAGATTGCGCAAATTGTTGTTAACAAGGCACGTAACGCAATGGTGCTGCGTATTTTGTGTAGGTTGCTCGTCACGGTCGAACAAGAAAGTTAAAGGTCAGCATGTCGTAGCTGGCGCTGTCATCCTGTGCAATGCCAATGGCCAGCTGCCACCATCCCGGCATGCTGAATCTGACACCTTCGATCTCGATACGCCCGTTGGCAGCAACGATGAGTGTGGGCTGGGTGGGCAGGCCGTGACTGTGCATGGGCATACCACCGGCCACGGCCAGCGTCAGCTGTTCCGGCATAGCCTGGTCCACCGCCTCCAGGTCCAGGCTGAAACTGAAGCGTGCGGTGTTGTTAACCTGGTCGGGAGCCGGAGTCAGATGCCCGCGGTAACGCCCGGTCGCGGAAATAACCGTGGCGGTGGTGTCGATATTGGCAGGTTGATTATTGCGATCCAGTTGCACACCGCTGGCAAGTTGTTGTTCAGCCTGTTGAGCCCAGAGGCGCTGAAGACCTTGTAAATTAGGGTCAAACTTGTGGGGTGTACTGTAGACGGTCTTGAATTCGGGTGCGGAGTCTGCGTCACAACCCGCAATACAGATGAGCCCGCCTAAGACTAACAGCTTAACGTACATGTTCGGCGACTCCACCAAAATAGGGTTCCGCTGCCAGGGTCATAATGCCATCTTCGGTTAGCAGTCTGACCCCTAACGAAGATGTATAGGTCAGAATGCCGCTATCGGCTCGGCTTGCATTGGAAATGATCTCGTTCTCATCGGTGATGGTTTGCAGATTGTTGCCGTCAACCGCAATTTTCCACCAGACACCGGGACGGTTGATATGCGCATGTGCGGTCTGAATACCCAGCCACCGCAGCCACCCATCCGACACTGATTGTGTCAGCGCTGGCCCGAAGAAGTAGATCCAGCGCCCGTCCGTAGAGAAGATTGGCGCATCAATATCGTCAAAACGGCCAATCTCTATGAGCTCCGTGACGTTGCCCGTTTTGTTGTCACGGACGCTCAAGCCGCGTTGCAGCGTGGCGGGATTGACGGTGACAAAGGCTAATCTGGCGCCATCGATAGACGGCGCGGGCCAGATAGCGTTGCGCAGCACGGTCGCGTAAGACATGTCTTCAAGGTTGGTGACGTTCAGCTCCAGTTTAGTCGGGTCCCGGGGGTTGGTAGGCGCAACGGCGCGCACCCAGTACAGCTGGCTGCTGTCGTGGGAAAACACGGGATCTAACAGCACCTCATTACGCCCGGCAGGAATCAGCACTTCCGGCTGCGCGCCGGGTGATACCGGCATACTGTACAGACTTGCGCTGAGGTTGGATGTTTGACCTGCCACTGGTGGCGGCGCGTAAGCAAAAACACACCTCGCCAGGGTTGCAGAATACGTGATCTGTAACAGGTGGCCCAAGGGTTCAGCGGCAAACAGGGTTTGGCGTTCATTGTTTTTTATCAGGTATACGCCGTGATGTGGGAGCGGCCGGCGATCAACAACGATGACTTCGAGTTCCGCGGGGTTGATGGTTGTATCGTCGCCGCAGCCCAGCAGGGTGGCCATGAGCAGTATCCACGTCCAACGTCTTGTCACTCTGATGCCAACCAGGTTCACCAAGCTCAGTTCCCCGGGGCAACTTGGCTGTCGCGGGGTTCGCGGACCGGCATGAGGAATTTTGCCCATAAACTGGGCTCTGTGGGACCAATACCGGCTTCGAGGCTGCGGCTGTCGGCAAAGGTGCCGAACAAACGGTCCCAGACAATAGCTGAACAGCCGTAGTTGGTATTGCTTTCATCAAGTACGGCTGAGTGATGCCGAAGATGATGAGTGTTGGTTGTGAATAGCCAGCCGATCACGCGACTGTTCAAGTCCAGGTTCGCATGCGCGATTGATGCCTGTGTTGTAGTCAAAATGGCTGCGCCAACTACGGCTACCCCAACTCCGAAAGTCAGCTCGACCAGTGCTGCAGGCAGCACCAGCAGAAACAGTTCCAGCGGGTGGTTGAGGCCAAAATTGAGGGCGCCAAGACGCTTGAAAGAATGGTGTGCGCCATGTCCCGACAGACGCCATACGAGGGGCCATCGGTGTTCAGCCCGGTGTACCCAATACCAGATAAATTCACTGAGAAAAAAGACCATGAACATCTGTGCCAATAGTGGCCAGTGATGGGGCCAGATGTCCAGATGCAGGCTGCTGCGCAACTCAGCCAGCGGCGCTGCCATGACCTGATTGTACCAGTCTGCAATCACCACTGTGCCGCTGCTCAGCACAATCACCAGGACAATATTTACGATCTTCTCCCACCCCCTGATCAGCCAGCCCGGCCGGGCGGGTATGAGGTGCTCGAAGCTGCCAAGGATGACCTGTACACCGACAATGACCAGCACGAAGGTGGCCGGGTACGCTGGATCAAGCAGCCACACCCCCAGGGCTGCAATCACCAGCAAGGGTTGCAGAGCGTATTTAACCGCTAAGGCGAGTGGCTGATCTGCAGCAACGTAGTGATTGTCGGGAACGGGTGGCAATGTGGTTGTCTCCGCGGGTATGCCGGCTCTGTCTGGTCAGCTGTTTTGCCAGACTTTCTGTCCAGCGCGCATTCTGTCTACAATGCTGCTTCTTTTTTGCAGTATGCACTCAGGGGAGGTCATGCCACAACTTCAACAGTCCACGCCCATGGGTGATATCCAGGGCACCTATCAGCCGGAGTTTGCCCGGGTTGCAGAAGTATTTGCAGACAACTTTGCCCAGCACGGTGAAGTGGGTGCTGCGGTTTCTATTACTATCGAAGGCGCCAGTGTGGTTGACCTTTGGGGCGGCACGCGAGACCAGCGCAGTAACGACCCCTGGGCAGAAGATACTGTGTGCGTCGTGTTTTCGAGTACCAAGGGCGCGGTGGCGCTCGCTGCGCATACGTTGATCAGTGCAGGTGAATTGGATGTCCATGCACCGGTGCGTAAATACTGGCCGGAGTTTGCCGTTAACGGCAAAGAACAGGCCACGGTGAAAATGATGCTGGATCATTCCGTTGGCGTACCGTGTATGCGCGAACCCCTGGCCAAGGGGGGGTGTTGCGACTGGGAATACATGATTGGCAAGCTGGAACAGGAGCGGCCCTTCTGGAAACCGGGCACACGTAACGGTTACCACATGATGAACTTCGGTTGGACTGTTGGTGAGCTGATCAGGCGGGTCTCTGGTCAATCTCTGGGCGCTTACTTTAATGAGGCCATTGCAGCACCCACAGAAGCCGAATGTTGGATTGGACTGCCAGCAGAATACGCAGACAGAGTTGCCCCGATCATACCTTTCCGGCCGGTAAAGGGTGCACCGCAGAGCGACTTTACCAAAGCGCTGATCAACGAGCCGAAGTCGATACAGTCCCTGGCCTTGTTTAACAACGGCGGCTTTAACCCCAACAGTGCAACCTGTCAGGCGGCGGAAATTGGCGGCGGGGGAGCGGTGGCTAACGCTCGGGGGCTGGCCAGAATTTATGCGCCTTTCGCCTGCGGCGGTGAGCTGGACGGGCGAACGTTCGTCAGGCCTGAGGCGCTGGTTGCGATGGGTGAGGTGGCGGTGGCCACCCACGAAGATGCCACCCTCCTGCTGCCGACACGCTTCAGTCTCGGTTTCATGAAGTCCATGGATAACCGGCAAGCACCGGGCGTGGCGAAAGACAGTGCGATTTTGTCTTCTGCTGCATTCGGACACGTGGGTGCCGGGGGCAGCATCGGCTTTGCCGATCCAGCCAGCCGGATGAGCTTTGGTTACGTGATGAATAAGCAGGGGCCCGGCATTCTGATGAATGAAAGAGGTCAGGGCCTGGTGGATGCCGCTTATCAGTCGCTGGGATTCACTACAAACGCCCCCGGCGTGTGGTGCTGAATTGAGGTCGTAAACATGCCCTTGCACAAGCGTATCTGTCCCATCTGTGAAGCCGCCTGCAACCTGGAAGTGACTGTGACCGAAGGTGAGGTGGTGCAGTGTCGTGGCAATGCCGCAGATACGTTCTCTCAGGGCCATATCTGCCCAAAAGGGGTGGCGCTGGCTGAGCTGCACGCGGACCCGGACCGGTTGCGCCAACCCTTGGTCAGGAATGCGGCGGGTGCGCTGGAACCCACCGATTGGGCTACCGCTTATGCGCTTGTGCAGGCAGGTCTGAGCGATGTGAAGCGCCGCCATGGTGCGGATGCCATTGCCACCTACATCGGTAATCCGACTGCGCATAATATTGGTTTGAGCCAGGGTATCGGCGTTTTCCTGCAGCAGCTCGGCAGCCGTCAGGTATTCAGTGCGGGCAGCGTGGACCAGCTGCCTAAGCAACTCGCCAGCGCGCTGATGTTCGGGGATGACATGGCCATTCCGGTACCTGATATCGAACGTACGGATTGTCTGGTCATCCTGGGCGCTAACCCACTGGTCTCTAACGGCAGTCTGTGGGTGGTGCCAGGTATCCGCAAGAAAATCCGTGCCATGCAGGCGCGTGGCGGGCGCCTGGTGGTGGTGGATCCCCGGCGCAGTGAAACCGCCCAACTGGCAGATCAACATCTGTTTATCCGGCCTGGCAGTGACGCCTTTTTGCTGGCTGCACTGGCGGCTGAACTGTTGCACATGGGTTGTGTCCCGCGGGTGCCTGTGGCCGGTCTTGAACAGCTCACCAGTGCATTGGCGCGCATTTCGCTCGAGCAGGCCGTGGCGCGGACAGGTATTGCGGCAGAGCAGATCCGCACCCTGGCCAGACAGTTGGCGCGTGCGGACAGCGCGGCGATTTACGGACGTGTCGGCACTACGCTGCAGCAGTTCGGCACGTTAACCAGCTTTCTGCTGGAAGTGGTTAATATTCTTACCGGGAACTTGGATCGGGCGGGTGGAGCCATGTTTCCCCAGCAGGCATATGCTGAGCCTCCTCGAAAAACGGATGACATCTCGTACGCCCGCTATCACTCGAGAGTGTCGGGTTATCCTGAAGTACTGGGGCAGATGCCTGTGGCATGTCTGGCAGAAGAAATAGAAACCCCCGGGGCCGGGCAGATTCGTGCGCTGGTTTCGGTGGCGGGTAATCCGGTGGTGAGCAATCCGGAAAGTCGACGCCTGCGGGACGCATTGGCCAGCCTGGATTTTATGGTGGCCGTGGACATCTACCACAATGAAACCACGCAATTAGCCGATGTCATTCTGCCTGGAACCTCACCTTTTGAAGAGGTCCACTACGATCACTTCCTGGGTGCCATGACGTACCGCAATACAGCGCGCTTCTCCGACGCGCTGCTGGCGTGTGAGGGTCGGCCTGACGAATGGCAGATTATGCTGCAACTCGCCTATTTTTGCCGGCATGACGCTGTTGCCGATGCGGCTGAACTCCGAGCCTTTGAAGATGCACTGCTGTCCGATATGGTCAGCGCTTATCTGACCCAACCGTCCTGGCGCCACCTGAAGATCGATGAAGTATTGAACCGCCTGGTGTCGCATGACGGCGTAGCTCGATGGCTGGACCTGGGTATTCGTCTGGGTCCTTGGGGTGACGGTTTTACAGAAGCGGACGGCCTTACCCTGCGGAAGCTGATTGAACAGCCGGACAGCGTGGATATGGGGCCGCTGCAACCACGCCTGAATGAAGTGTTACGAGGGCGCGAGGTGCAAATGGCGCCAGGGGTGATTCTGGATGATCTGGACCGGCTGCGCACCAGTTCGGATATTGACGGTTTACAGTTGATTGGCAGACGCCACATACAAACCAATAACAGTTGGTTGCACAATCTTCCCTTGCTCAGCCGCGGGCCGGATCGTACCTGCCTCGAAATGCATCCGTTGGACGCAGAGCAGCGCCAGATCGGCGCTGGCGATTGCGTCTCGTTAACCAGCTCGGTGGGTACGCTGCAAGTCCAGGTGCAATTCAGTGAGCAGCTGATGCCGGGCACAGTGTGTCTACCCCATGGTTTCAGCGAAGACCACAATCCGGGTCAGCGGGTGGCGCGTTCAGGGCCTAACAGCAATGCCATTGCACCGGCAGATTTTGTCGACGCACTCAGCGGCACCGTGGCATTGAATGGCATCCCGGTCAGTGTTGTGCCCTGAGCTTGGGCTGTCAGGCTTTGCTGACGATGGGGGTCAGCTTTTCCTGGAGTTGGCTTAGTCGATAAGGCTTCTGCAGAAAGCTCACTGCATCTGCAAGTTTGGGTGGCATGGTCACATTGGAATAGCCGCTGCACATAATGATCTGGGTAGTCGGAAATTGGTCCAATATGCGGCTGGCTGTTTCTACCCCATCCAGTTCGGGCATGGTGACATCCATCAAAATGGCGTCGAACTTATGCGGTGCAGCGGTGACCTGCTGCAGTGCATCGTAACCGCCACTGGCGACCACAGCTTCCATGCCCATTGCGGTTATCAAACTGCGCGCAACTTCACGTACCGCGTCTTCGTCGTCCACCACAAGAACACAGCCCTGCAGGCGTTCGATCGGGTTCAATTCACTCACGGTTTGAGCTTCTTCCGCGGCTGATCTGGCAGGTAAGACTACACGAATACTGGTGCCCTCTTGCTGAGTGGAGTCGACGTGGATCGCGCCGCCGTGCCCGCGCACCACGCCCATGACCACCGCCATGCCGAGCCCGCGACCGGTAAACTTGGTGGTGAAAAACGGATCAAACAGGTGTTCCCGTTCACCCGCAGACATACCCTTGCCGGTGTCGGTAACGGTGAGCGCTGCGTAGCGGCCGGGTTGCAGTTGCCCGCCCAAATGGTAGTCCACCCGCCAGCTGTCGTCGTAGTCGACTTCGCGCAGATCCACAGTGATTTGCCCGGTGCCTTCGGTCAGGGCGTCTGAGGCATTCTTGATCAGGTTCATAGCAACCTGACTCAGCTGACTGGAATCGCCCTTCACCCAGCAGTCCTGTTCAATATGCATCTGCACCTTGGCGTTTTTATGCGCATTCATAACCAGCAGATCGCGAAACCCTTCCAGCGCGGTGCTGAAATTCAGCAGCGATAACTCAGCGGAACCGCGGCCTGCATAGGTTAACAATTGATCACACAGCAGGGTTGCCTGCCGTGCCGCATCGTCTATGAGGCGCAACTCTTCACTGAGCTGTGGTTGCTTGTGCAGGGCCACATCCACCGCACCCGTAACAGCCATCAGCAGGTTGTTGAAATCGTGCGCGATACCACCGGCCAGGACGCCCAGACTTTCCAGGCGCTGATTGGCGATCAGTTTGGCTTCCAGTGCCTTACTCTGGGTGCGGTCCATGATGACGCCAACAATACCCTGGGGCCGTTGTTGACTGTCACGGTTGGATGCCACCGCCCAGCTTTCCATCCAGACCTCATCCGCGTTGCTGGTGCTGGTGCGGAACAAGGTGTGCAAGCGCTCGGTTTCACCGTTATAGAATCTGGCGAAAGCACGCTCCAGAATGGGTTTGTCCTCCTCATGCACGTTCTCCCACCACTGCGGCTCAGCGCCGCCGCCTACGGAAATCACACCGTGTGGCTGACTGGTATCGAGCGGGTCAAAATCCAGGGAGAATGTGCGTAAACCGACCGATTCCAGGGCGAGGATTTTCAGTCTTTCGTTTTCCTCCAGGGCGCGGCGGTTTTCTTCTTCAGCAGAGACGTCGCGGATGGTGATCCACTGCCGGATGAGCAGGCGGCCATCAAAGATGTTCTGCATGTGAATGCGCATCTGGCGAAGCTCATCACCCACCGGAATGCTGACAACTCTTTCGATGTTGGCAAAATCACGCCGTTCAACCTCGTTGCCGTAGCTGATAAACCAGTCTGGCACCTGGCCATCCGGAAACAAGCTCATCAACGGCTTGCCGAGGACCTCCTCGCGGTTCTTGAAGCCAAAATACAGGGCAAAAGAGCGGCTGGCTTCAACGACGTAGCAGTTGCGCAATTTGCGATCGATTTCGGCCTGGGGTTCGTCGGGGTCGATGGGTTCTTTGAAGTCGAAACACACCATGGTGTCGCGGGACTGAGACATCAGGGAGCCGAGGGCGGCGGCGGCATTGCGGGTCTTCATATCCTCGTCGAAAACGATGGCGCGCGAGGATGTGGTCCCCTGATCGATGGCGAGAATATGGGTCATGGCATCCCCCGGCTGTCCCTGAATTCTGTTGGGCAAGT
>JBCCUW010000143.1:0-9188 GCA_039196385.1 Pseudomonadota bacterium | reverse complement strand
GCTACCGCCAGTGACGTCAACATCAGCCGCTACATTCTGATTGACTGTGGTGATGCGATAGTCGGCAACCTGGGTGGACAGGATTCGTCAGTAGAAATCACCGCGCTGGGATCGCCAGTGAACTTCCTTGCCCGCCTCGATGAGGTAACCAAACACCCCGCTTTGAAAGACAAAATTCATTCCGGTGATCTATTGTTGTCAGAAACCGCGATGGATATGATATGCAGCGTAATCAAGGGTACCGGCGTAGAACTCGATTATCGAAGGATTGATCTGTCTCAGCTCGGAGTTACAGTTAGAGATTTTCCGGACGCTCATTCGATATATTCAATGCGGTCAACGGATAAGAACTATGAAAGTCTGGTTGGTCCATATAACTACGTGACAACCAAAATAAATGGAACCATCGGCACCAGAGTTCAAATACCGCAGCAAAATTGACCCAGCTTTCGAACTGATCCACGAGCGGATCGTCCCGGCAGATGTCAGGGATCACGAAAAAGTCCTTGCCCGGATACGACCCCGGGCTGAACAACCCAGCGAATATCTTGAAGTCAGAGTGTGGGCGATCAGTCCGCTGGGCGTCGAACTGCACATACCCACCAACGCCATGCAGCTTAACCAGGGTGATTCAGTGGACCTGGAGCTTGTGGTGTACGGCAAACGCACTTCGTTTCAAGGACTGGTGTGTTCAGTGGTGCTCAACACCACTGAGGCGATTCACGCCGGCATTCGCTTCTCCAGCCCACCGTTAGCAACCACCACCGAGCACGCGGAAAAACGCACAAGCAGTCGTTGGCTGTGCAGCGAAGAATATGTGCCAGTGGCCCACTGTCCCTCCCCCGGCAAATTTGATGACGTCATTCGACTCAAGCTGCGCGACGTATCAGCGGATGGTATGCAGTTGTCTACCAGCTTACGCAACAAATATCTAATCCCGGGTATGACGCTGGCACTAACCATTGTGTTTCCCCTGGGTCCTATTGTGCAGGTGAAAGCTACAGTTGCCCGAACGATCGTCCAGCGTATCGGTGCAGAAGATCGCCTGGTTGTGGGTGTGACATTCAGTGAAATTACCGACACGGCAAAAAAAGCGTTCGGGCAATACCTGATACAGTTTTCGAATGCAGAAAGTATTGCAGAGCTAACCTCTATTGGCTTCAGTCCCGAATCCGTTGGTCAGAGTTCTTCAATTTACTACCTGAAAACCGAAGAAGATTATCTGGCCGCATTGCAGTTGCGTTTTCAAGCCAACCAACTCGCTGAACAACTGGGTTCAATCAGCAAACCCGCTGACACCGGGGATATGTTTGATACCAAGGCACGCATCATGGTCGCCAAGCGCCACGGTGAAGTGATCGGCACAGGTCGCTTCAGATTTCCGCTCTTAGATGAGCCGTTGGAACTGGAGCAATTTATCACGTGGCCCAACGACTTTCCCCGCCGTGATCAGCTGGTTGAAGTGTCACGTCTCGCCACAGACCCGCGCTTCCAACACAGTGATCTGCTGGCCAGTATGCTTAAGTACGCTGCCTCAACCGTACTGTCGGATGAGCGACCCTGGGTACTGGCTACGGTGATGAAAAAGTACATTCCGTTCTATCAGAAGATCGGCTTTGAGGCGACCGACCTGACGTTCGATAACCCCAAATGGGACGGCACCCAGCATGTGGTCATCATGGACGGCTTGCGCGCCATATTGGGTAAAAACGTGAAGCCGCTGTACTGGAATTTCCTCTGGAGCGAAGTCGCGGACTTCTGGGTTCAAACCGGAATGGTTGAGCCGACCCGCCTGGATCGCATACGCATGTTGATGCTACGCCAGCTTAAACCCCTTACCAGATTGGCTGTATCCAGCAAACCTCGCTATAAACGCACAACAAAATAGACATATTTGCACAATAACTTTACAGTCAACATTGATCTATGTCGTCTGTATCGGCCTAATGCGCCAATAACAGCGTCTTAAAACAACAAACTGCTTACAAAAATAGGTTCATTTCTGGTGGAAAACACGAACGTTTCAAATGGGGTTGCAGACACCGTTGCAGCAGAAACTAACACCAACGGCACCGCGCCATCCGGCGCCGATCAATCTACTGCCAAAGGCATTGAGTGGGACACATACGGCCCACTCCTGGACATTCAGGCGGGTCTGACGCCAGACTACTGGGAGAACGTAGATGTGCTGGTGGAGCACGCCAAGGCGACCTATCCCAATCACGCAGAAGCGCAGCTGCGAATCTGTGACGTTGGCGCGGGCACCGGCAATTTTACCCGCGCCATTGCTGAGGCGTTTCCAAAATCTGAAGTTGTGCATATTGAACCCAACCGACATATGAACTATATCGCGCAGCAGAAGTTCGCTGATGACGGTCTGGATAACGTTAAAATTGTGCAATCAGACTTTTTCGCCTACGACTGGCAAGCCCAGCAATGGGATATTGTTATTTGTGTGAACGCGTTGTACATGCTGTCACCGCAAAGTGAGGCGTTGCGGATCATTCGCGACTCCCTGCGACCTCAAGGCTTTTTCTACGTAGTTGACTTCGGCCGCGAGCAGGACGCCAAACAATGGTTCTGGTACTTCCTGAAAAACGCGGTTAAAGGCGTAAATACGAAAAAGTATCTGCAATCCATACCGAAATGGCCTGACATGATTGCTCAGGCTCGCGAAGGTGGTAAAACCCAGGTGGAAGGTGCTTGGTGGATGCACGAAACCGACGAGTTCGGCGCCACCCTGGAAGCTGCGGGTTTCCAGCTGCAAGGCCTGACGGCATGTTATTGCGGGTTCGCTGATCGCGCCATCTGCCGGCCCATCGAGTAAGCCAGCCATGATTACCCGTCGGCACGGTTATCTGGCTTATCGCAGTGACGCCGCGCCGGCAGCCTCAAAAGCCCTGGAAAGCACTGGCTATTGTGTGCTACCCGGAGTTTTCAGCGCCACTGAGACCGCTGAACTGGTGGCGGATATACACCGCGTGTTTGAGGCATACCCACCCGATCAAAGGTCTTCAGTAAGGCCGCCCGCTGCGGCGGAGATGTTTCGCTATGAAATGCTCAATCGCAGCAGCTTATGTCACCAAGCCATTGCCCACCGAGGGATTCTGGATGTGCTGGAACCATTGTTGGGTGAAGATTGTCACGTCATTGCCAATACCGCCTGGCGCAACCCGCCGGACAGCACGGGCCAGCACGGCGGTGATCGCTGGCACATCGACGCGGGACCGCATATTCCATTGGCGCCGGGGATCACCTGGCCGGACGACATTCCGCATCCCGTCTTTGCGGTGGGCTGCCACATTTACCTGCAATCCTGCGGGCTGGCTGACGGTCCCACAGGCGTCATTCCCGGGAGCCATCTTTCTGGTTGTACCCCACCGGCTGACCGGTTGCTGGATGATGCATTGCAATATCAAGGTCGCGGGGTGGAGCCGCTGCTGGCTGAGCCGGGGGATGTTGGTTTGTTTGTTTCGGACGTCTGGCATCGACGCATGCCCACCGCGCCGGGTGACCAGGGGCGCTTTTTCCTGCAGGTGCACTACGGGCGTCGCGACATTGCTCAACGCCTGCGCACAACAGACCAGTCCAACCAACTTTCCGCAAGTGCCATCAGCAAGGCAACAGAAACTCGAAGCAGGCAATTAATCGGCTTACACCAGCCGCTGTTCTACGATGGTTGAAGTGCTCGCCTAGCGCGTCCAGCGCTCAGCCAGCAACCACGCGACGGCTTCTGGCTCGTTATTGAAGAAACCGGGGGTACAGATGGTCTCAAGGTCGGGCACGTACAGTTCAACAATGGCGGTTTCTGTATGGCTGGCCAGCAGGAAAGCAAATATGCGACGGGTTTGTGGCGCATCACCGGTTTGTGCTGCATTACGCAGATTCAGCATGTCCAACTCACTCGCCGCCACCGACCATTCCGCTTCGCGCAGGTCCCACAATATGCGTTTGATGTAACCCACAGGTAATTCACTGACATAACTACGCCAGGCACTGACCAAATCTGCCAGAACAAAAGGTCCCCGGACCGCAAAGCAGACGTAGTCCGGATGCGCGTCGACACGGTGCACAGTCACAGGTGGATATCCATAAAATCGCCAGCTCTGCCAGCCGGAAGTTGCAGTACGTTCCTTTCAGTGTAGGGCACTGACCAGCGGGCGTGCTTTTTTCGCTGCAGAATTGCCAAAGGCGCGCAATTTCTGTGATGCATATCCAAGTTAAAGCGCGCAGAATACGCGTTTTTTGCAGGACTCTTTCGGCTTGAACTGCCCCAAATGCACCGGCCAGCTGCAGCCCCAAAGTTATGGCGACAATATCAACGTACATCGCTGTGACGTGTGTGCCGGTTTGTGGTGCAAACCCGATGCGCTGCTGAATATGAAGCGCCAGTGGATGGCCGAGGCAGCGCTGGATGTGGGTGACCCCAGGGTCGGCCAGCAACTGGATCGGGTTGACGACATCGACTGTCCCGAAGGTCATGGTCGACTGAAAAAGTCTGTTGATCCCAAGCAGACACACATCTGGTATGAAGAGTGTGAAACGTGCGGGGGCATTTATCTGGATGCGGGGGAGTTCACCGATCTCAAGTTCAAAACCCTCCTGGACCGCGTCAGGGCTTTGCGCAAAGGCCCGCGTCCAGATGCTTAAGCCGTCTGTCTGAGTTCAGGCTGCGCGGGTTTATCCGCATGAGTCAACACCAATAACGCCGGTAGCAGGGTCAGATTCGCCAAGAGGGCCAACGCCATAGCCACTGCGGTCCACAAGCCGAACATCACGGTGGGCACAAAATTGGAAAAGCACAACACTGAAAACCCTACCATGACCGTGATGGACGTGTAGTACAACGCCCGGCCGATACTCGCATGACTGAAACTGACAGCGATCCGGGCATCACCCCAACGCGCATATTCCTCTCGAAAACGATGCAGATAATGGATCGTGTCATCTACCCCGATACCAATGCAGATGGCCGCTATCGTGGTGGTCATCATATCCAGCGGAATACCCGAGTAACCCATGGCGCCAATGACTGTGGCAGATGCCAGAGTGTTCGGAATCATGCCCAGCAGGGCATGGGGCAAGGAGCGCAGCAGCAGCAGGAACATGATAAATACAGCCAGCAACACATAACTGAGTGTGCTGATCTGCGAGTCTAACAACTGCGCCAGCATGCCGTTAAACAGAACCATCATGCCTGTCACGGCCACATCCGTTGAGGAGAAATTGACTTCCTGCACACCAAATTCAACGATGCTCTGGCGAAACGCTTCACGATCAAACGCCGGGCCGCTTTCAACAATGCGTCCGGATAGACGCAATTCCCCGGTCGCGGGTGACGCATAAGGACTAATCAGTTCCCCATGCAGGTCGATAGGTATGGCGCCGAGGATCGCAACAATCTGCAAATTGGTCAGCTTTTCGCCGTCGGTAAACTCCCGGGCAAAGTCTTCCAGTGCAGTCAGCGAAATCACCTTGCCTACCTGGGGTTGCTCATCCAGAAAGCGGTGCACCTGCTCCAATCGATCCAGCATATTCCGAGTAAACCAATACCGCTCGGGATAGGGATCTTCGTTCTCATCAAAGAAGTCGTCGTCTTCATCGAAGCCCACCTCTTCATAGGGCGGAAACCTGAGAATCACATCAAAGGGAATGGTGCCGCCCAATTGCTGATCGATATAGCGCATACCCTGAAATATTTCAGTATCCGTATCAAAATACTCGGCAAAGCGATTGTCGAGAGATACCTGGGTAACACCGAAATAGGCGACCACTGCCATAACAAACCCGGCCACCGCCACCACTCTGGGGCGCCAGCGCGTGAATTCGCCCAGCGCCCGGATAAAGCTGTTGGAGTCACCCAGATTGCTGCTGGGTTTGCCTTTCGGCAGCAGCAACAATACCGCGGGGAAAAAGGTGAAGGTCACCACAAAAGACATGATGATGCCCACACACATCATCCAGCCAAAGTACTCTACGGGAACAATGCCACTGACCGTTAAAGAACCGAACGCTGCCATGGTTGTTAAGGCGGTATAAAAACACGGCGCAAACTTGGTCCGCATCGTCGCCATGACCAGACTGTGCTTATCCAGGTGTGGCTGTGTGTGCAACAGTTCGCGATATTGCACAATGAGATGGATGGTCAGCGAGATTGTGGTAATACCCAGCAGTGAGACAAAGTTCGAAGAAATCACTGTCGCTTGCCAGTCGAGGTAACCCAGCAGACCGATCGTATACACGACACTCAGACCTGCCGTGGCGAGCGGCAGGATCACCCAGCGCATGCGGCGGAAGAAAAACGCCAGCGCCACCACCATCAAGCCAATCACCGAGCCGCCAAATACCGAGAGATCACTTTTGACGTAGGCAATCATATCCGCCGCAATCATCGGCACCCCACCCAGGTGCAGCACGCCGGCAGACTGATAACGGCCACGGATTTCGCGAATCTCCCGGATCAGCTGCTCACGTTCACCAAGAAATTGTTCGCGGGCCAGACGATACTCGCGATGGATCGCACGCTCATGGGCCTCGTTCATCAAATCGTGATCTACTTGAGCGCTCAACATATCCCGCGCCTGGGTGGCGCGTTGCAGGCGTTCGCTGGCATTCAAGTTGATCTTGATGGCAGTCGCATCACCTCCCCGGGTAATCAGCAGTTCACGAAAAAAAGGGCTGTTCAGCAATTCCTGCTGGGCCAGTTGCAGGTCTACGGACTCTGATTGCAGGGTTGGTAAGCCTGTTGAGAGTTGCCCTAATGACACCGGCGGGCTTTTCAGAAGTGGCGCATCCAGCACACTGAAGACACTCTTAACGCCAGGTACCGCTTCCAGTTCCTCGACAATGTTCTGCAGTGTTGCCAGGGCCTCAGGGCTGATAGGTTGACCATTGTTCGGCTGAAAGGTGAGAAAGAGAAATTCATCTCCGCCAAACACCGCCACTACCTGCTCATAGAGCGCCAGGTCGGCGTCCCCCTCCACCACCAGTGTGTCTGAGCTGGCATCAAACCGAAAGGCGCCCGCGTAATTGATCGCCAAACCTAATACAACCGCGCTGACGAGCAACCACAACCAGGGCCACCTGAGGTAGTCCAGGTGCGCAACAGGTACCGTTTCTACTGACTGGTGCTGTGAATCCATCGGGGAGTCCATCGGGTCGCTCATACGTGCAGGCGGCATTCTACCTGCCTGCGCAAGGCGCGACACCCGTTGCTGGAAAGATAACGATAATCAGGCCGGGCGGTCACCGGGGCTGAGATAAAACCACAACGGCTGCGGGGCGCCAGCAGCCTTCAGGACCCGGCGTACATCCAGCATCAGCCTACCCGTCTCCGTCTGCTCATAGAACCAGTTTTCCCCCGCCCAGGCCCCCGGTGAGTGTTCCGCAAGGGCCAGCGCGGCGGTCTGATAGTAGCCGCGGATATCCTGCGCAACCCGCATGGGGTTGCCAGGTATATCTGCCTGTTGCCATTCTGTGCCTTCCTGGATTCGCACAAACGCGGCAATCGCGTCGGGCACCTGTTCCGGCGTAATTTCCCGGGTGGCGCCAATCCGGTTACCAAACTCGCGCAGGGCGCGGTCATAAGCCCCTTTTATCCCTCGGGATTCATCTACGGCAGGATGTTCATCGGGGTTCATACGCGGTGGCAGACTGCACATTAAGGCAGGCTCGTCCGCAGTATTGATGGACACCGGGAAATCCTGGAGAACCGGTTGCGCCGATCCAAGCAGGTCAAACAGACGCGCCAGGACCTGATGCTGAAACTCATCATCACCGGGTTTCCCTAACGGGCGACCCAACGGGAAGTCACAAATCAAGCCACGCGGTGGTTTTACTTTTTCAATGTGCGGGCGCACCGTGCCAATGGTCAGAGTGACCAGACCTTTGGCTTCAAGCACATGAGCAATCGTACTGACCGTACGTGTACACAGGGGTCAGACCGGTGTGAGCACCACCACATCCACTTCATCGTCGATCAACAATTGTGCCGCCGCCGGACCGCTGTCGAGTTGAATGGACGTCATGCTTTCGTCCTGATTTCCGGCGAAGGACAGGTGCCGGGGTGCGACACTGCCAATGACGCCGCGCTCAGCCAGTTCAGCCAGCCGATCAACCGGATACACGACGTTCAGGTCATGCGCAAAACCGGAGCGGTCAAAATTTGGACTCCAGTGACCCAACTCAACATCCCGGCGGGCGCCGTCCAGCACTCTGAAACTGACATCCTGGGCGGCAAACCCGTCATCATCCGGGTGATGCAGTGCCGCGCTGGTGACGACCGCAACCCGGCATTGAGCCAGAGGTTTGGGTGTATTAAAGGCAGGCTCAGCAAACGTCGGACATGGCAGTTGCCCCACCATGTTCTTAATATCGGTATCGCTCATGGGCACAGCCTACCCTATTCCAATCCCAGCGCAACCGGTGTACCGTTAAAGCACTTGCCAGGATATTCCGGCAAGCCAAGCACACTGGAGGCTTAGACCCCGGTGAATAAACCCCAACGCATTGGAGGTAATTACTATGCGACATTTCTGTTATCGGCCCGCATATGCTGTCTGTGTCACAACACCATCAGCGCATCGCTGGCCGCGACGCCGCTCTGCCGGCGCTTGGTCTAACAACAGCTACGAAACTCGACAATATGGTGGCCATCACAGCCGCAGCGGTGATTTCGGCGTACGCCGTCCCCTGCGCTATCTGCGCTACCACCTGGATCTGGATGACAGCCAGTCACGGCGCATGGCGGCCGTGCTCAACCGCCTCAAACTGGAGCGGGAACAAACCCAGATTGATGAAAAACGCAGCGTACAAAAGGTCGCCGCCCTATTGCTGGAAGACGATACCCAGTTGGAAGAGCTGAAAACCGCGCTGCATCCAAGAGTGAAGTCGGCTGAACACCTGCAGAGCGAGGTCGCGCAGGCCTTGCAGGAAGTGATGACTGTGCTCGATGCAGATCAACGCACCCGGTTTGCCGATATGATCGCCACCGGCGCCTTTACTCTGTAATTCAACGTGTCATTATCCGGCACCCGGTTGTTTTCAAACCACCGGGTGACCGGCCCTATCACCGGCCTTATGACCGGCCTTATGACCGGCCTAGAAAGTACAATAGGAAAGACATGCTGGAAGGTTACAGATGATTAAGGGAGAAACATCTTTTTCCCTCAAGGACCAATTGTTTAACG
>JBCCUW010000142.1:0-9274 GCA_039196385.1 Pseudomonadota bacterium | reverse complement strand
TTCCGCGATTGACGACATCACGGTAATCGAGCAGTTGAACGCCGCTTCAGCTTTGTCGACCCAGTTCTACCGGCTTCCCGAAGATGGTGAAGACGTACTCAGACTGAAAATATATCACCTGGGCACCGGCCTGCCGTTGTCTGACGTGGTACCCAAGCTGGAAAATCTCGGCCTGCGGGTGGTGGGTGAACACCCGCACACGGTGCGACGAGCCAGCAACGCAGATGTTTCCGTGCAGGATTATGAATTGAGCTTTCCCGTGCAGTTGGATCTGCAGAAAGCTGGTGTCGATTTTAACGACGCCTTTGTGCGTATTTGGCGCAGTGAAGTGGAGGACGATCGCTTCAACCGGTTGATTCTGCATGCGGGATTGAGCTGGCGGGAAGTCACCGTCTTGCGCGCCTATGCGCAGTACATGAAGCAGATTCGCTTCGGCTTCTCCCAGTTTGCAATCAGTGATGCGTTGTTCCAACACCAGACCATTGCACGTGACCTGGTGCTCTACTTTATTGCCCGGTTTGACCCGGATGCCACCCGGACAGACGCGTGTCCCGAGATCAGGGCCCGTATACTGACCGGGTTAGAGGATGTTGCACTGTTAAATGAAGATCGCGTGTTGCGTCGCTTTCTTGAGCTGATGGACGCGAGCATGCGGACAAACTACTTTGTGCAGGACGGTGACGGGATGGAACGAAGCTGTCTGGCGATCAAGCTGGCGCCGGGCCGCATCTCCGGTATGCCGCAACCGGTACCCCAGCATGAGGTTTTTGTCAGTGCGCCGCACCTGGAAGGAGTGCACCTGCGTTCCGGGCCCATTTCCCGCGGCGGTCTGCGCTGGTCCGATCGTCGCGAGGATTTTCGTACGGAAGTTCTAGGGCTCGTCAAAGCCCAGGTGGTGAAAAATGCGGTGATTGTGCCCACCGGAGCGAAAGGTGGCTTTGTGGTCAAGGGTGAGCATACCGGTGAGTCGTGTTACCGGGATTTTATTCGTAGTCTATTGGATATTACGGACAATATTGTAGACGGCTTGGTGACCGCCCCTGCGGGCGTACGAGCCCATGACGAACAGGACCCCTATCTGGTGGTCGCGGCTGATAAGGGTACGGCAACATTTTCTGATATTGCCAACGAAATTGCTGAGCAATATCAGTTCTGGTTAGGGGATGCTTTTGCATCAGGTGGTTCATTTGGTTATGACCACAAAAAGATGGGCATAACCGCAAGAGGTGCGTGGGTATCGGTACAGCGGCATTTTGCTGAGATTGGTGTCGATGTTCAAAACGAAGAGTTTACTGTGCTGGGCATTGGTGACATGGGAGGAGACGTATTCGGTAACGGTATGCTGTTGTCGCCCTGCATTCAGTTGGTGGCGGCGTTTAATCACCAGCATATCTTCATTGATCCCCAGCCGGAGGCGGCCGCCGGGTTTGCGGAGCGGCAGCGGCTGTTTGCGCTGCCGCGCTCTGGTTGGGGTGACTACGATGCTTCTCTGATCAGCGCCGGCGGTGGCATATTCCCCCGCAGTGCAAAAGCCATCGAAATAACGCCGCAGATGCAATCGCGTTTTGCCATTGATGCTGAGTCGCTGGCGCCAGATGATTTAATTCATCATCTGCTTAAGAGTCCGGTGCAACTGATCTGGAACGGCGGCATTGGCACTTATGTGAAGGCCACTGGTGAAAGCCACGATGAGGTGGGTGATCGAGCCAACGACCATCTGCGGGTGAATGCGGCAGAACTGCAGTGTGCGGTGTTCGGCGAGGGCGGCAATCTTGGTGTTACGCAAAAAGGGCGGATCGAGTTCAATCTGGCCGGTGGCGCCATTAATACCGACGCGATTGATAATTCGGCCGGGGTGGATTGCTCCGACCACGAGGTGAACATAAAGATTGCGCTGGGCGAACTGGTGGCGCGTGAAGATATGACGCGTAAGCAGCGCAATCAATTGCTGGAATCGATGACAGACAGTGTGGCGGACCTGGTGCTGCAGAATAACTACAATCAGGCACGCACAATCAGCCTGACACAGCAGCACAGCATCACCCGGGGTGCGCAGTATGCGCGGCTGATTGGTTATCTGTGTGAACACGCAGGCCTGGACCCGCTGCAGGAGAACCTGCCTGGAGATGACGAACTGGCCGACCGTTATGCTGCAGGTCACAGCCTGACCCGCCCGGAGATTGCTGTCCTTCTTGCTTATGCCAAGTCGCATATCAAGAATGAACTCATGGCCAGTAACGTGTCGGCTGAAGCCTTAATTCGTGCGCGCTTACATGGCGCCTTTCCTGCTGTACTTGTTGATGATCACGCCCCGGCACTGGAGCGCCATCGACTGGCGGCGGAAATTATCGCCACGCAGCTGGCCAATGAAATGGTCGATTGCATGGGCTCTGCCTTTGTTGCTGAAATGGTTGAATCTGGCAGCCACACCGTGGCGGATGTGGCGCGCGCCTATGTGGTGGTGTCTGCGTGTTTTGGCTTTGCCGATTGGTTCGCTGACGTACGCGAGCAAGGTGGCGCAGCCGCCACGCAGCTTGAAATTCTGCAGGAGGTGGTCAGGCTTGGACGGCGGGCGACACGCTGGATGTTGCGGCACACCAACCTCAACGAGCCCCTCGAACAGGTTGTGCAGCGCTTTAAACCAGTCATTGCCGAGATGCAAGGTCACCGCAATGGTAGCGTGGGTGAAAAGGGTGCAGCCTGGACCGCAACCAAAGATGCGCTGTTGCAAGCCGGTGTAGCGCCGGCTCTTGCACACAAGTCCGCGCACGCGGCGGAGCTTGCCCGGCTGCTGCCCGTGGTGGATGTGGCGCGGCAGCGGGATTGTCCCGTTGACAGTCTGGTCGACGTGACCACCGCCATTGGCCATGAATTGCAAATCGATTGGTTGTCTTATCAGCTCGCTCAGCATGCCGCTGATTCTCACTGGCAGTCTGTCGAACGGGAGTCCCTGTTGGATGACCTGTTTACCGTGCAGAACCTGCTCGGTGCCCTGGTGTTGAAAAGTGCCGGGGGTGACGTGAGCACATGGCTGGCGAGTAATGAACTGTTGTTGCAGGGCTGGTATGCCGCGCTGCGGGATCTGACCCACGGTGGCGCCGTTGATTTCACCGTGTATTCGATTCTGGCGCGCAAACTCTCTGATCTGGGGGCCAGGTTGCAGTCGGCGTAGTCACGCCATCCGGCAACCGCGGCTAAAAAGACGGTGGTGTGCAAGCTGTGATCAGCTCGCAAGGTTCAGCGCCAAGATTGGCAAAGCGATGTGGTTGATGGCTTTTGAAATAGTACGCGTCACCCGCTTTGAGCGTCATCGTTTCGTCACCCACAGTGACGGTAAGTCGACCTGACAGAATGAGCCCGCATTCTTCACCCTGGTGGGTGAGTTCGTGGCGACCGGTATCAGCCCCGGGGGCGTAATGTTCTTTCAAGAATTGAATCGCCTTGTCACTAAGGTTTGTGCCTACCTGTCTATAGGATACGCCGCCATCAGCAATTTCGGTCAGCTCGCCGGCGCGAAAGAACACCTTATCCGGTGAGTCAACTTCATCGCTGAAAAACTCGCTTAACTGGATGGGTATACCGTCCAGGACTTTCTTCAGCATGCTGACCGTCGGGTTTAATTTTCCATTCTCGATTAGTGAGATGGTGGCGTTGGCCACACCTGACTGGCGGGCCAGTTGTCGCTGCGACAATCCAAAGCGTTTGCGCACCGCTCGTAAGCGTTGGCCGGTGGAGTCATCCATTTGTGTTCCTAACTACCTTTTGGTGTTTAGTAAACTAAACGATATTTGACCCAGATGCATTAAAATCAAGCACTTAATGCATGTCAGTTAACCTATTGTTTAACACCAGCGTCTGGCCGTAGACTGGTCTCCAATCTGTCACGGAGACTCAAATGAACGCTGCCGCCCCCGATGCTTATTGGATGCCATTTACCGCAAATCGCGATTTCAAAAAAGCGCCTCGTATTATTACCGGCGCCAGCGGCCACCATTATACGACGGAAGATGGCCGGCAGGTTTACGATCTGTTTTCTGGATTGTGGACGAGCGGGGTTGGCCACTGTCATCCCAAGATTGTTGAGGCCGTGCAATCCCAGGTGGCGACGCTCGATCTGTCTATGGGCTTTCAGATGAGCAACAACCGCGCGATCGAAATGGCGGAGAAAGTTGTGGAGATTGCACCGGAGGGTTTTACCCGCTGTTTCTTTACCAACTCCGGCTCTGAGTCTGTGGATTCTGCGCTTAAAATTGCGCTCGGATACCATCACGCCAGGGGCGATGGCAACCGTACCCGTTTGATCGGTCGGGAACGTGGCTACCACGGGGTTAACTTCGGCGGTATCTCAGTGGGTGGGATAGCACCCAACCGAAAAGTCTTCAGTGCTAATCTGATGCCGGGTGTTGACCATATGCGCACTACCTTCGATCTTGAGCACACGGCCTTCAGTCGCGGTCAGCCTGAATGGGGCGCCCATCTGGCGGACGACCTGGAGCGGCTGTGCGCCCTGCATGATGGCAGCAACATTGCAGCGGTCATTGTTGAACCTGTCGCGGGTTCTACAGGGATCCTGCCGCCGCCCAAGGGGTATCTTGAGCGCCTGCGCGAAATCTGTGACAAACACGGCATCCTGTTGATCTTCGACGAAGTCATTACCGCGTTTGGACGCGTGGGCGACGCGTTTGCCGCCAATGCTTTCGGCGTTATTCCGGACATCATCACCACAGCCAAAGGTCTCACCAATGGGGTGATACCTATGGGTGCGGTGCTGGTTAAAGAATCCATCTATGACGCATTTATGCATGGTCCCGAGTCCATGATCGAGTTTTTCCACGGTTATACCTATTCGGGCCACCCCGTGGCTGCCGCTGCGGGCCTGGCGACCCTGGAGGTGTACGCTGAAGAAGGCTCGTTTGAACAGGCCGCCAACCTGGCCAAGCCGTTCGAAGATCTGTTGCACGGATTTGCCCAGCATGAGTTAGTGGCTGATGTACGCAACATGGGTCTGATGGGCGCGATAGAACTGTCACCGCGGCCGAACGCGCCGGGTGCACGCGGCCTGGAGTTACATAAGAAGTGTTTCTGGGATGAAGATCTGGTGATCCGTAACTCCATGGACATTCTGCAATTTTCGCCGTTCCTGAATGCGACAGTGGATGACCTGCAGGACGCGTTCGGTCGATTGCGGCGCGCGCTGGATACCATTGACTAGGTTGTCACGCTGACCTGGCAATGCCAATAGGGACATCGGGCGCTACGCGTCGTACCAGTGATTGTCAGGATCGCCGGGATACACGCCCAGATACTCGCCGTGGGTCTGGTAGCCCATTAACCGTTGCACGTTGTCCGGATAGCTGGCGGCGACCTCGCGCGGGACGCTGAGGTATTGATTTTCTTCCTGTCGAAGCCAGCCTAGCGCATAGGTATTGATGAGTCCGGTGCGCGCTTGATCGGTTGTATTGGCGCCGCCACCGTGCCAGGTTGAGCCAAAATAGAGCAGGGCGGAGCCCCGCGCCATAACAGCTTGCTCGACAGGCGCATGAGTGACCGCCGCCTCGGGGGTGTTCTCACCGGTCCAGTGACTGCCTGGGATGAACCTGGTGGCGCCATTGGCCACGGTGAAGTCGTCAAACGCCCACATGGCGCCGATCTGATATTCTACTGCAGGTATGCGCAGTGGATAAAAGTCGTCATCTCGATGCAATACCTGATCCTGCTCGCCGGGCAAAATCTCGATTGCAGTGGCACTGCCCAGGCGGAAATTCTCACAGTGTGGGCCGAGAATGGCTGCGACAACCGCCAGGATGCGCGGGTGAGCAATCAATTCAGCCGAGGCTGTTGACAGGCCTAGAATAGCCCCCAGGCGCAGGGTGTGATAACCATTAAAGTCATTCTGAAAGCGTGCCCCTTCTGCGTCGAAATGTGGCCGCAGCTGCCGTTCAATTGAATCGAGAACGGCGTCGTCTGCAAGCGCCTGAACCACCACGGCGCCGTTTGCGCACAACGCGTCCGCCCCTATCGAGATATCAGTATCAGCCTGGAAGTGTTGCAGAGAGGTGTTCACGGGTTTGTTAATTTCCGCACATCAGGCGAGTGGTGCTGGCACAAGGTTACGGCGCTCCAGATCGATATATGCGCCGCGAGTCAGCTGCACCGGTACGCGTGTACCTTCGACTGTCGCCCAGGCTTGCTCCAGATGTCGGGCCTGCTTACGGATGGAGGCGTTGCCGATCATCTGCGCAAATCCCCAGGACCAGCTGGCGCAGTTAACAGAACCCACCTCGGTCTCGACACCATCGATTTCGGCATACAAGTCATGGCCCTCCAGTGGGATTTGTGTGACAGCACGGATGCGGCGAATCACATAGGTTGAGGCTGTTTTCAGTGTTGCCAGCGCCTCCTTACCGACAAAATCCGGGCCGTCCAGATCGACGGCCCAACCGAGGCCAACTTCGTATGGATTGCGTTCGAAGCCGGGCAGATCGTCTAATTCGGTCGCAAAATCCCAACCCGCGACCACAAAGCCGCCCTCGATGCGACAGGTCTCGAGTGCACGTAATCCATAACCAGGAATATCCAGCGCCAGCTCGTCCCGCACCCTCTGCAGAGTTGCCTGAACGGTAGGTGTGTGTTCCGGTGGTAACCACAGTTCATAACCTAAGTCTGCGGTAAAACCCATGCGGGCTAGAATGCAGGTTGTGCCTGCAAACGCTCGTTGTTGAAACTCGTAGGGTTTCAGTTTGGTCACTTCAGCAAAACCAAAACTCTGCATCACACGCGCGGAGCTGGGTCCCTGTATGGCCAAGCCAGCCAGTGCCGCAGTGCATTCGGTGAACGTGACATTCGTCAAACCACGGTCTGAAGCAAGCGCGTCAAAGTAGGGTGTGTGATCGATGTCCGAAGGTAACAACAGGTAATCGTCATGTGCAAATTTGTACAGGATGGCGTCATCTTTCAGCGATCCGTCTGAATTGCAGAAAATGACATAAACACCGCGCAGGTCAGGGGTATGACTGACCGGTCGCGTCAGCAGCACGTCGAGAAAGGCTCCGGCATCTGCACCGGTGATACGAATCTTGCGCATCGGTGAGACATCAAAACAAGCGCATGTGCTGCGCACTGCGTTGTACTCAGCCTCTGCATCGCCGTAGTCCTGAGGCAGTAAAGAGCCGTTCCAGTCGATGTAGTCTTCGTCCAGTTGATGCTCGGCCAGGTAGTGACTGAACTCTGGCGTGTCCCGCCGATTCAGAAATTCAAAAAACGGACTTTCTTTGAGCATGTTGGTTCCTCAATACACGCAGTCCGGAATCTAACGGTCACGCGAACAATAAACTATACGCGCGGTTAGGCGAGGAATTCTCTTCGGCTGATTAACCATCAAAATGTCAGAAAAGAAATGGCGTAAGCAACAGCGGAGCAGTTAGTGAGCAAGACAACAGGTTACGTGGTGTCGGTACACGTTGGCACCCGGGAAGATATGAGCAAACAAACAGCTGCGCGAGTAGAAGTTGCACAGGATGGGTTTGCCGGAGATAACCACCAGGGATTTACCCGCATCGCTTATGCCGGCGATAAAGATCCGCAAGGCACAGAACGCAGAAACGAACGTCAGTGGAGCGGGGTCAGCGCGGAAGAGCTGGCGCAAATCAGCGCAGACCTGCATCTGAGTAAGCAACTCAGTGCAGAAGATGTTGGTGCAAATCTCTGTGTTTCAGGCATAGAAGGATTTTCGGCGTTACCCAGGGGGACACGCTTGGCCTTCTCATCCGGCGCGGTACTCGCCATTGAAGAGTACAATCCGCCCTGTATGGATATGGGCGAGAAGCTCGCCGGCCTGTATGCCACAACAAATGACGAAGGGTTTGCGCCGCGGGATTTTGTCATGGCAGCCAGGCTCAGCCGCGGTGTTGTCGGGGTGGTCGAAGTGCCCGGTGCGATCAGTGAGACAGACTCAGTGGTGGTTGAGTTGCCCTGGGAGCCTTTTGCGGCGGGTTAGCTGACAGACAAAGATCAGTAGGCAAACACCCGCTGCAGTGCCTGTGGGATAACTGAAACGTCCTCTCTGCAGTTTGTCAGGCTGGCCAGGGCGTCATCCGCCTGGTGGTCCGAAAGCGGCCGCCCCCGCGTGTGCTCCACAAGCGCACGCATGTAGTCGCGCGAAAACTCCGGATGAGATTGAATAGTCCAGCATGCCCAATCGGCGTAACTCAGCGCCGCGTTCGGGCAACTGTCGCTGGTCATACAGCGTGTCGCCGCAGGTGGCAGGCTGGTCACTTGATCCTGATGGTAGCTGATGGTGGAGACCCGGGTGGTTGCGTCAATGACCTGGTATTGTCGACACCCCACGATCCAATCAGTGGTTGTGACGACTCCGCCCATGGCCCTGGCAATGAGTTGATGGCCAAAACAGATACCAACCAGCGGAATCTGCGCTGTGGCCAGGTCGCGCACAAAGTCGATCAGCGCTGCAACCCACGGGAACGCATCATTGGCGCTGAACTCTGATCCCATGATCAGATAACCACCATACGTGTGTGGTGCAGGCAGCTGTTCACCTTCGACAACGCTGATGGGTGACCATTGAAACGGCGGTAGATAACGGCTGAGCAAAGCGGCGCCCATTTCCGGGTAAGTACCGTACGACGGCTCAAGCGAAGCCGGTGATTTGCCGGTTTCAATAATGCCAATCCGCTGGCTCATGCCCACCGCTTGCGATCTACAAGAATCTGACGGGCGGCATGGTGACCTGGAAGCCCCGTTACACCACCTCCCGGATGCGCACCCGAACCGCACAGATAAAGATGCGTCACCGGCATTCGGTAAGCGGCATAACCCGCTACCGGGCGCAGTGAGTACAGCTGATCCAGATGCAGTGCACCGTGGAAAATATCACCACCCACCATGCCGAGGTCCCGTTCAATGTCCAACGGCGTTTTGATCTGACGACCCAGAAGCGGTGCCGTGCCTTCGGTCCCGATAGCGACGACCACCGGGTCGCGGTCAACAATTGCTGGCGTCATGGCATCGCAAAGGCCCGGGTAATCAACAACACTCACCAGAGCGCCAGCTGTCTTCGCCCGCGCGTGCCATGCCGCGTCGGACCCTTTGCATCCAGTGGCCACAAAAACCAAGGTTGCATCTTCAAACAGCGCTGCATCCGCGGCGTAGAATTCACGCGCCTGTCCGGACGCGAGCAAATCAGCAAGCTCGGGACAAAACTCTGGTGCGATCAGACGCAGTTCTGCTTCGGTCTTGAGGGCAAGACGGGCCTTTT
>JBCCUW010000141.1:0-9274 GCA_039196385.1 Pseudomonadota bacterium | reverse complement strand
GGTTATCAATACGTGGCATTGGATCTGGGCGGTTTTCGCTCGGGCTCGCTGAACGAAGGTTTAGCTGACGTGCAGATTGTCGAGATTAAATCCAGCTGAGTTCCTGAGGCCCTGACGACACTACCGCAAGGCTTCAAGCCTCAAGCAGCACGTCATCTGAAACATCCCGCACAAACAGCGGCTCTATCCCCAGAGTTTGCTGGTCAGCAGCAAGCGCAATCGGGTCCGGCTCGGCAATCGGCTCTGCCGCAGCGGCAAATACCCGGTCCAGCAGCGTGGCATCACTGGTGGTATTCAGAAACAAACGGGGCTTACTGAGCACAAAGTCTATGGCGCGTTTCATCGCCGTTGGCTCAGTGAGGGGTTTGTACCAACTGTAGCGCTTCTCAGGGTCGTCTTCCTGCCAGCGACGCAGTGCGATGGCCTTGATCGTCTGCATCGCCACCTGCTTTTCTTCACACAGCGCATACAACTCCGCAAAGTCTTCCGCGTATTGTGGATTCGACAGCATACTGAAGTTATAAGGCACCAGTACTGAGTCAAAGTCATACGCACGAAGGCTGCGCGTGTGCATGCTGGGGCAGTACGTGCCATGCCCCGTGACGCCTATAAAGCGCACCAGACCTTCGTCGCGGGCTTCGATGAGCGCTTCCAACGCTCCACCGGGACCCATGGCAACTTCCCACTCATCAGCCTTGGTCAAATTATGCATCTGGATCAGATCAATCTGATCCACCTGCATACGCTCCAGCGAAGCTTGCACTTCATCGCGCGCTTCCTGACGGGTACGGAAACGGGTTTTGGTGGCCAGAAAAAAATCATTGCGCCGTGTCTGCAAAAAGGGCGCCAGCCGCAGCTCCGCATCACCATAACTGGCGGCAACGTCGATATGGTTAATCCCGTGCAGATCCAGTTTGGCCAGCGTTGCATTCGCCCGCTCCTGCTTCATGGCGCCCAGCGCGGCCGCGCCGAAAATGACCCTGGAACTGTCGTGACCCGTCTTGCCAAAAGGTTCCTTATCAATCACCGCTCGCTCCTTGTTGAGTCTTCAAACCCAGCTTGCTACTCCTGCCTTCAACCCGCATCCGCACTCACTGCGGTGGTTATGAGCCGGTGGGCACCTCGGTGAAGGGAATGCCTTTGTCCATGCGTGGCTCCTGAGGCAGCCCCAGCACCCTTTCCGCAATGATATTGGCCATAATTTCATCGGTACCACCGGCAATCCGCAAGCCTGGGATGGCCATATAGGTATCCTGGAACAAGGCCGCAAAAGCGGCGTCGTTTTCTTTGTCCCGCACGATCCCCTGCTGCTCCAGCAGATCGATGGCAAACGAGGCCATATCCTGAGATTTCACTGCACCCACCAGTTTGCCGATGGAGTTTTCCGGACCGGGAATGTCGCCACGAGACAACGCAGACAGCGTTCTGTAGCTGGTGTATTTCAGACCCGACTCCTGGACGTACCAGGTTGCCAGCTTGGCGCGCACGGCACTGTCTTCAATCGCCGGCTTACCGTCGATATTGACGCTTTCTGCCAGGCGTTTTACGGAACTGAACTTGGTTCCACCGCCACCGGCGCCGATGCTGGCGCGTTCGTTCATCAGCGTGGTGAGAGATACCTGCCAACCCTGGCCCACTTCACCCAGGCGCTGACTGTCCGGAATACGTACATCCGTAAAATACACCTCGTTAAAGTTTGATTCGCCGGAGATCTGGCGAATGGGTTTGATCTCAATACCCGGGCTTTTCATATCCAGGAAAAAATAAGACAGGCCCTTATGTTTGGGCACATCCGGGTCGGTGCGCACCACCAGAATACCCCAATCGGAATAGTGGGCGCCGGAGGTCCAGATTTTCTGGCCATTGATCACCCAGTCATCACCATCGCGCTCGGCCTTGGTGCGCAGCGCAGCCAGGTCGGAACCGCCTGCAGGTTCGCTGAACAGCTGACACCAGATATCTTCGCCACTCGCCAGTCGAGGCAGAAAGCGCTTTTTATCTTCGTCGTTTGCCCAAGTCATCATGGTCGGCGCAGCCATACCCTGGCCGATAGCAAACATGCCGGTGTCTGGCGCAGCAACTTTGGCTTCTTCCTGGCTGAGAATCACCTGCTGTATCGCGTTAGCACCGCGGCCACCAAATTCCTCCGGCCAGCGAATACACGCCCAACCTGCGTCTGCTTTGCGTTTCTGCCAGAACTTACCGCGCGCCATGCCGTCCATGCCGGCCAGCTCTTCTTTGCTAGGCACATTAGCTTCAAGCCAGGCCCGGGCCTCTTCACGAAATGCTTGCTCTTCTGCTGTATCTTCGAAATCCATCACTTTACCTCTAAATCTTTCTTGTCTTGTCTTGTCTTGTCTTGTCTTGCTGTCCGGGCATGCCCTGGGGTACGCCAGTTTGCCGTCCGTTACGCGGCGTTAGTCTGCTCGGCGGCTTCAATCAGTTTTTCCTGCCATTGGCCTTCACTGCCAATCGCAACGGCCAGGACTTTTGAGCGCCGATAATAAAACTGGCAATCAAACTCCCAGGTGTAACCCATGCCGCCATGCGTCTGGATATTTTCTTTTGACGCATAGTAATAAGCCTGCGTGCTGCCGACCCGCGCCGTAGCTGCAGCAAGCGGGAGTTCAGCCGCGTCGGTATTCAGTGCCCAGGCGCCAAAATATGCATTAGAACGGGCCAGCGTATTTTTCACATACATGTCTGCCAGCTTGTGCTTGATCGCCTGGTACGATGCAATCGGGCGACCGAAGGCGTAGCGACCCATGGCATATTCTTTAGCCATTTCCAGGCAGGTTTCCGAACCGCCCAGTTGCTCCCAGGCGTACAGCACAGCAGCCCGGTTCAGTACCGACTCCAGCAGTGCCCAGCCCTGCCCTTCTGCACCCAGTAGCTCTGCCGCCGCGCCATTGAAGGTCACGTTGGCGTGGTTCGTGGCGGGATCCAGGGTCTTAACGGCTTCACAAATCACGCTGTCCTGAGCCATATCCACCAGATACAGCGAACAGCCATCACCGCCGCTTGCTGCAGCAGCGACCACCATCACGTTGGCGATCTGAGCGTCCGCTACAACCGCTTTGGCGCCCGAGAGTTTGCCATCGCTGACCTGGCATTGCAGATCCGCGGCAAGGGTCTGACCGGCGCCTTCTGCATACGCGAGCGTGCCAATCGCTTCACCAGCCGCCAGCTTAGGCAACCACTGCTCTTTTTGTGCCTGGCTGCCGGCGGCAAGAATGGCCTCTGTGGCCAGATAAACCGATGATCCGAAGGGTACCGGCGCGCACGCACGGCCCAATTCTTCAGCAATAACCACCAGTTCCAGGTAAGACATACCCAGACCGCCAAATTCTTCGGGAATGACCGTCGCCGTCCAGCCCATTTCTATCATTTTTTCCCATAAATCAGCGGCATACAGCTCGTCTCCATCGAGCACCCGTCGCACCACTGCAGGCGGACAGTTTTCCGCCAGAAAGCCCCGCGCCTGGTCCCTCACCAGGTTCTGGTCATCGCCAAATTCAAAGTTCATGCTAACCCCTGATTATTTTTCTAAGCCGGACATTCTGCACCCAATGGCCAGAAAGTGCTACCAGGCAAGGGTTGACTGGATTCACTGATGCTCGATGAGGGGCAACCGTCTGCAGTCTGAATTCACCTTCTGTTAGCATGACCGCTTCACGCTGAGGGCAAACTGCAATGACCGATTTTATCCGCACACCAGACGAAAACTTCGCCAATCTGGCTAATTTTGAATATGCACCCCACTACCACGAGTGGCAGGACCTGCGCATGCACTACCTTGACGAAGGCCCCGCAGACGGTCCGGTTATGCTGCTGATGCACGGCATGCCGACCTGGTCGTTTCTGTACCGCGACATTATCCCACCGTTAGTCGCAGCAGGTTACCGTTGCATTGCCCCGGACCACCTGGGCTTTGGTCGTTCTGACAAACCCACTGATATTCACTGGTACACCATAGCGCGGCACACCGAAGTGCTGACCAGTTTGATTCACGCGCTGGACCTTCAGAACATCACCCTGGTCTGTCAGGATTGGGGCGGGCCAACAGGGCTGGCGCAGGCCGTCTATATGCCGGATCGGTTCAGCCGACTGACCATTATGAACACGTGGCTGCATCATCCCGGCTATGAGTACAGCGAGGCGATTCACAACTGGAACCGCAACTGGCACGAAGGTGGTTTATTCCACCGGGAACAGCCTGATATTGGTCTGTTGCTGGTCTTAAGCGCCGGACTGGCGCCGGGTGAGGTAATTTTTCCCGCGCTCACCCAAGGCAAAGACCCCGGCTTCAGCGGCCAGGCGCTGGATATCTACGAGGGTTTTGCCGCGCCGTTCAAGGGCCTGCCGGACGGGGCATTCAATGGGGTGCGCCGCTTCCCCTTATCTATCCCGCTGGACAGCTACACCAATGGCAACGCGGCAGCGCAAACCCACCACTACAACACACTGCTGGGCTGGCAGAAGCCCGTCCACTTTATCTGGGGCTGCAGTGACGACGTGTTTACCGAAGCCTGGGGGCGCACGTGGGCAGAGCGTATGCAGGCCAGCTTTGATCCGATTCCGGAGGCCGGCCACTTCCTGCAGAACACCCACGGCGCTGAGGTGGCCAGATTCCTGCTTGACCGAATTGCGCAGGAATAGTCGGGGGACAACAGATAATCAGGCCGCTGCGGGGGCGCCACGGGCTGCGTCATCCGCGGCAATCAACGCATCAGCGAGCTGTTCGACATGGCTCAGCCGCAGCGCTTCATCCTCTTTTTTGAGGTCGTGCATCTCATCCGGATCGTTCTGCAGATCAAACAGCTGCTCTTCACCCTTGCTGTTACGCGTGTATCGATGGGTACGGGTGATTAGTGTGCGTGTTTTCGCGGGGATCGGCGATAGGTCGGCAACCAACGGCTGAATGTCATCTTCAATAAGCACATGTTCGCGCACCGCTGCTGCAGGATCCGCCAGCAGCGGTGCCAACGAGACCCCCTGGATGCCGTCATAATCACTGACCTCACACAGCGACATCAGAGTTGGGCCGATATCCATACTGCACGCAAGTTCCCGCGAGCGACCAGGAGTGTGGTCCGGTGTACTAATGACCAGCGGTACCTGCAGAACGCCGCGATAGTTCATGAACCCTTTCAGCATCAAGCCATGATCACCCATCATGTCACCGTGGTCGCTGGTGAATACTACGATGGTGTTATCCAGCATCCCGTTCGCCTGCAGATACGACATAATCTGACCTACGCCATCATCGATCATCTCTATCTGACCATAAGTGGCGGCCAGCGCCTCCTGCAGCAGCGTATCGCTGCCATAACCACATGGGGTGACCCAGTCCCGCTGCGCGCTGGGATGCACCTTCTGAAACTGACGCAGATGCGCCGGGGCGTCTTCAAGTGCATCGTGGCGACTGGCGGGCAGCGGCATGTCCCGCGGTGTGTGACGGAAAAACCAATCACCGGGCGGGGTCATTGGATGATGCGGATCCGGAAAGCTGCACCAGGTCAACCAGGGCCGGTCTTGCTGACGGGCTGACTCGATAAAATCGATGGTGCGGCGCGTGACAAACTCTGTGGAGTGAAATTCACTGGCGTAAGGCGGTTGATAAATCTGCCACCAGTCGTCGCTGCGATGCTGGCCAGGCGCTTCGGCATCGTATTCCACGAACATATCATCGCGTTGCGCACCGTTTGCCAGCGCCCACTGCAGATGGTGGCCACTGGCCCGCGCACCATGATCAATGGACAACTCCACATGGGCAAAACCGTAGAAATCCGCGGGCATCTCAGGCAGTTCATGCAGATATCGCTCAAAGTCTTCAACTTCGTCCCAGCCTGCTGGATAAGGGCTGCCCTGCACAGGGCTACCCCGGTAAGTGCGCACGCTGTTCTTACTCATCCCATGCTGCAGGTGTGATTTACCGATCAGGCCCGTGTGATAGCCGTGTGCGGCAAAACGTCGAACAAATGTGTTGGCCTGCCAATCCAGGGTGCGATCGTTAAAAATCACGCCATGGGCGGTCGGCAGTCGCCCGGTCATCATCGAACAGCGATTCGGCATACACACTGGATTCGCCACCCAGGCGTTTTCCATCACCATACCCCGCGCTGCCAGCGCGTCCAGATTGGGGGTGCGCACGACGTTATTGCCCATAAAACCGACGTGATCCGCTCTTTGCTGATCCGTCACGATGCACAACACATTGGGTGCGGAACTGGCCATGCTGATTCCCTCCTGGTTCATCAAACCGCTTCTGTCATTAAATTAGTGATCGGCAGGCGCTATCAGTGGCGCTCTCTGTGGCGTAAAGCTTGCCAAACACCGGGCAGGCTCACACTATAACGTTTAAGTACGCTGGCAATCACGCCGGTACGGACTAAGACATCTAGAACAGCAAAAAAACATCAGGATAAGACATGGCTCACGAACAACTCGACCTCAGCAATGATCAACTGCTCAGCACCACCCGCGCAGTGCGCAAGCGGCTTGATTTCGATCGACCGGTCAGCAACGAAGTACTGGCAGAATGTATGGAGTTGGCCGTGCAGGCACCCACCGGCTCTAACGCCCAGGGTTGGCAATTCATGTTTGTCACCGACGCGGACAAACGCCAGCGTATTGGTGAGTTGTATGCCCAGGCGTTTACCATGTACCGGGAAATGCCGGTTGCCATTCACAAGCTGCATATGGACAGCGGTGACAAGAACCTGACCGACAGTCAGACCCGGTCGGCCTCATCAGCAGACTTTCTGGCCGACAACATGAACCGCGTACCAGCCATGTTGATTCCCTGCATCGCCGGGCGCACCGATCTGCCGGAGACCAACAACATGATTGCCCAGTCCGCCACCTACGGCTCCATTATTCCCGCTGCCTGGAGTTTCATGCTGGCTGCCCGCTCGCGCGGGCTGGGTACCGCATGGACCACGCTGCACCTGATGCATGAAAAAGAGATTGCCGACCTGTTGGGTATTCCCTACGACGACTACATGCAGGTTGCGCTGATCCCCATTGCTTACACCAAGGGTACCGAATTCAAGCCGGCCTATCGGCCACCTGTCGACACGGTGATGCATATCAACAACTGGTAAGGTAGCGTTTCACTGCGGCACTCAGTGAACGGACGGGGGGAGAAACACGCGATGAGCAAAACCATTCAACTTGGCATCGGGCTGGGGCGCCTCGATGATATTGCCGCTAATGCGCGCAGGGCTGAAACTCTGGGATACGACTTTGTTTCGGTCGGTGAGCACGTGTTTTTTTACGGTCCTATCGGCAACGGGCTGATCTCGCTGGCGGCCGCGGCGGGTGCAACACAAAACATCCGTCTGATGAGCACCATTACATTAGTGCCCCTATACCCTGCTGCCCTGCTGGCCAAACAAGTCGCCACGCTGGATGTGATCTCAGGCGGGCGCTTCAACCTGGGCGTTGGGGTCGGCGGTGAATTCGCCAAAGAGTTCAGCGCCGTTGGCGTGCCGGTGAAAGAACGCGGCGCACGCACCAATGAAGCACTGGAGGTGCTGCAACTGCTCTTCAACCAGGACGAGGTTCAGTTCAGTGGCCAGTTTAATCAGCTCGACGGGGTAACCCTGGCCCCCAAGCCGGTGCAGCGGCCGCTGCCGGTCTGGGTATCTGGCCGCAGCGACGCCGCGCTGCGCCGCTGTGCCCGTTATGCAACGGGCTGGCTACCCTATATGTACACACCGGAACAGCTGCACAGTAGCGTGACTAACATTCAACGTTATGCCGAAGAATACGGCCGAACTACGCCAATCGAGCCCGGACAATTTATTTTCTTTACCGTCCACGAAGATCGCGAGCAGGCCATTCAAATGGCGGTAGACCGTTTGTCCAAACAATACAACCAGGACTTCAGCAAGCTGGTGCATAAATATGCACTGGCGGGTGACCCGGATGACTGCGTTGCACGCCTGAAAGAGTATGTTGGCGCCGGCGCCAGAACAGTGATTCTCAACTCTGCGTGCCCCGCAGACTACACCGCACGCAACGAACAACTACTGGCCGAGACCGTGTTACCCGCGATCAAAGCACTGGGCTGAATCTTTGCACACGCTTTTTGCACACTTTTGCACGCTTTACTGAGAGGAATGCACATGTCTGGAATTTTCGACGGACTTAAAGTCATCGACGCCGCCTCTTTTCTGGCAGGCCCCTGTGCTGCCACCATCCTGGCGGACTACGGTGCTGACGTGATCAAAGTTGAACCCCTCACCGGCGACAGGCACCGCTCCATAGCGGCAGGGCATCCCAGCGACTTTTCCTGGCAGCTGACCAACCGCAACAAACGCGGCATCGCCCTGGACATCACCCAACCCAAGGGTTACCAGGCGCTGCTGAAGCTGATTGCCCAGGCGGATGTATTTGTCGTTAACTTCAGCGCCGCGCAACTGCGTAAATATCAGCTCGAGTGGGCGGACTTGCAGGCCATCAACCCACGCCTGGTGTTTGCGCAGATTTCCGCTTATGGGCTGGAAGGACCGGACGCAGACCGCCGTGCCTTTGACCTGACCGGCTGGTTTGCGCGCACCGGCATTATGGACATGATGCACGAAAAAGACGTTGCCCCCACCGTTCCTGCGGGCGGGGTTGGCGATCACGCAACTTCAATGACTTTGTTTGCCGCCATTATGGTGGCGCTGTACAAGCGCGACCGCACCGGCGAAGGCAGCATGGTCTCCACGTCACTGGCCGCCACCGGCGCCTGGGCAAACGGACTGAATCTGCAGGCGGTCTTGGCAGGTATTGACGGCGCCGCCCGGCGCGACCAGGAAGGCTGGTCGAATCCGGTCCAGAATGTGTATACGACAGCTGACCAACGTCACGTACTGATTGCGGTGCAGAACATTCCGCGCGACTGGCCGAAGCTGGTCACCTGCCTGGAGCAACCTCAATGGCTCGAAGACGAACGCCTGCAACCGGTCAAACCGCTCTTCCGCAACCGGGTTATCGCACGCCAGATGATTGCAGACGCTATGGCCGTTTTCAGCGCTGCAGAAATCTGCCGGCGTCTTGACGAGGCCGGCATCGTGTTCAGCCTGGTTGCGAAAAACGCAGAAGTGATCAGCGATCCACAGCTACTCGCGAATCATGTGATTGTGCCGTCGCAGGCTGACCGCCCCGGTTTTGAACAAACTTTTGCAACCCCATTTCAAATCACTGACGAAACTCAGGTCACTGCGGGACCAGCACCCGAGGTGGGCGCCCACAGCACTGAAATTCTGCAGGAGTTTGGTTT
>JBCCUW010000140.1:0-9283 GCA_039196385.1 Pseudomonadota bacterium | reverse complement strand
TCGCAAAATCCACGCCGACGCCGACTGAGATGGCCGCAAACATGCTGGTAGCGGGTTCCAGGTTGATACCGAGATAACCCATCAGGCCGTACAGGCACAACACGGTGAAGGTGACCGGAATAACCGCGATAACGCCCACCGGAAGCGAGCGGAAAACGATCGCTGAGGTCACAAAAATCAGCAGCAGTGAGATTCCGATACCCAGAAAGTGGGTAGTCTGCAAAGCCGTCATCCAATGGTAAGAAACATTCACGTCACCGGCGATGGTGGCCTGCAGGTCGGGACTGCTGAACTCCTGGTCCAGATACGCTTGCAAGGCGGTAACCACCTTTTTGCTGTCGCTGAAATAGTGCGAGTCCAAGACCGTTCGAACCAGCACCGTCTGATAGTCCGGCGTGATCTCCTCTTCGAAATCCGTTGGATCACCGGACGCTTCGTACACCATCAGGTATTGGGCTACCGCGCCTTCCTGGGTGGGTATAGTGCGTTGGGCGTCGGGGACTTTAGCGTTGATGGCGGAGTCCAGCAGGGTGATGTAGTCGGCGATGCTGACAGTTTTGGCGACGTGTTCCTGGCCCTCGAGAAAGGATTGCAGTGCTGCTACTTTCTGCATGTTGTGCGGTAGTAACATACCGTCAGGCTCTTCGCTGTGCAGGATGACATCGAGGAATGCGGTGCCCGCAAAACGCTCATTAATCAAGTCGTCAGCGATATGTATGGGTTCATCTTTGGAAAAATTGTCGACCTGGGAACGATCGATCGTCAGCGACGATGCACCCATCCAGGCGATCGCGACAATGATCGCTGCACCCAGCAGCACCTGGCCCGGACGGGCGAGTCCGGCCAGGCTGATTCTGCCTAGCGCCATGCCGATTCGGTCCGGTGTGTCCATTTTCCAGTTGACGAAGAAGCGGCTCTGTGAAGGTTTTATCAGCACCAGAACGGCTGGCAGAATAAACAAGGAAAAGCACCAGGCAAGAAAAATGCCGAGCATCGCGTAGACCGCAAAGTAGTAGATGGGTGGCATGATCGAAACCGCCGCAATGCCGAAGAAGCCGGCGATTGTCGTAATCGTCGTCAAGGTGATCGGGCGTGCCATGTTGAGCATGGCGCAGATTACGGCTTCGCGTTGCGCGCGCTGCGGATTTTCCGCGCGGTCCTCAAAATACGCGGACAAAATGTGGATCGCGTCAGCGACGGATATGGAGACTAGAATCACCGGCAAGGCGTTGGTGATGGCGTAGTAGGGGATACCTTGCCAGGCCATGATGCCAAGGCTGCCCCCGGCGCTGCCCAGCAGCACCACGATAGGGCCCAGCAATGCAGATGACTTCATGAAAGCCAGATACAAGAAGACGATCACAACCAGAAATACAATGGGTTGCATGATGCGGGCGTCCCCATCGATGTATTCCGACAGGTAGCCGCTGACTGCGGCGGGGCCCGCTATATAGATTTCTAGACCCGGTTCAGCAAACTCTTCAACCAGCGCCTGTACATTAAGGTAGGTGGCCGCACTGGCGTGGGAATCGATGACCTCTGCCATAATCACGGCGCCACGCGCATCTTCGCTGACCAGCGTGTTGATGTGTGGTGGCATGTTATTCCAGTGGCCCTGAATTTCGGCCGGTGTCGCGTAGTCTGTTTGTTCAAGGTAGTCTTCAACCAGAATGGCGCCATCTTCGCCCCGAATGTAGGATTCGGTGGCGATGCTGGCGACGCGCTCAGAGTTAATATTGTCAACCTCGGCAACCCGTTCCGTCAGCTCAGCGATCACTGCCATGGTCGGGGCGTCAAACACACTGCGGCCCGGTTCAACAAACACCGCGATGGCAATAGGCTCAGATAAGCCAAACAGTTCTGTTGTCCGCTCATTGGCAAGTAAGGAGCTGTGGCCTTCCGGAACAAAGGCGTCAACGGACGTATCTTTGACCAGCCGGGTCAACCCGCTTGCGCTGATGGCGATAAACAGCACTCCCAGGGTCAACATCAACCAGGGATGATTAACCAGCCAGTTGAATAGCGGGTACCAGCGTGATTCGGTGATTGTGTTCATACTTCAGATGCAACTGTCATGGGTTTGTTCTTATTGTTGGCTGCGGTGACGTAGATTTCGTTTTCCAGATTGACCCATCGCTCTACATGAGGTGGCATGGGTTCTGTGATGGCCTGGGGCGAAACCTCCGCAACGACGCGGTCTGTTGCCACCCAGCCGTGCCGGTCGCGCAAGGCGGCGCGGCTTAAGCCTACAGCTGCGCAACGTCCTTTGCTGTCCATAAAGCTGTGCTCAAAAAAGAACCACTGCTGGTCCCAGCAGATCAGTTGGGTGTGCACTGTGTATTGCTGAAACAGCTTCAGTGAGCGACGGTAGCGGGTAATATTGCCGCCCAAAACCGCCCCCCACTTCTGTTCGCGCATGGCGCGGAAGACACCGGTTGTAGTCATCCACTCTGCCCGGGCCACGTCCATGATCTGCAGGTAACGGCCGTTGTTCATGTGACCAAAAGCGTCCAGGTCATGGGGCCACACGCGGAATGTATTGGTGGCGACCCCGTCATGAGGCATGCGCTGCCCCCGGCTGCCGTGCATCAGGGCCAACAGTAGACGCAGATAAAGATTCATGACTGGCCTCCGTAGATGCTGGTGTCGCAACGGGTCATTTGAGAATGCCCTGACGGAATGCGTGTGCAACGGCTTGTGATCTGGTTTTGCAGGACATTTTGCGCAGAATGTTGGCAATGTGTCCTTCTACGGTGCGTTCGTGAATCTGCAACTGCTTGGCTATTTCGGCGCTGACCAGGCCGCCGGCTACACCGCGCAGGCACTGTTGCTCGCGCTTAGTGAGTTGTCTTTGCAATTCTGTAGAATCTATGTCCGTATCCATAGCTCATTCTGTCGTGAGGACGTGGAAATCACCCGGTCAGTATTACGTGGGTGATATTGACCTGCTATCCCTCAATTTTGAGGGGTTGCCCGGAACCTGGTGGCTTGCGATTGTGTCAGGGCCGAATGAGACCCAGCATGATTGCTCTGGCCACGGCATGGGTCCGATTTCTGGCCTTCAGCTTATGGGCAGCGTTTTTGAAGTATTCGGCAATCGTACTATCGGCAAGGTTGAGGCGAGCGCTGATTTCTTTGGTCGACAGACCCACGGATGCCCACAGCAAGCATTCCTGTTCGCGCGGTGATAACAAGCGGGCGGATGTAGATTGGCTGGCTTGTTGCCTGGCTTGTTGTTTAAGATCGAGAGCTTCAACGAAAAAGGTGATGCACTGGTCAACGGAGTTCGCATGGCGGGCCAGGAAACGGTCAAAGTCTTCGCAGGCATGCGTCGTCGACAGCAGTAACACTGACACACGTTTGTCATGTTTATTCAGAACCGGCGTGGTCCAGCCTCGACTGAGGCCGTTTTCGTACAAGTCAGCGATGGTTTTTTTGTCGTGCGGTGACACTACGCCACTGCGCATGAGATTTTGGGGGTTTATGTAGGTTTGCAGACCAAGGCTGGAAGGGGTGGCAATGTCGAAGAAATCGTCGGAGTTGGCCGCTTCAGCACGGCAGAAGTCTTCCCAATCGGAATTAACGATAGTGCCGAGTACATACTCAGCACCGGGGAAGGTGCGTTCAAACAGTGGATAGTTGTAGACCAGGCCGGCTTGTTCAACACCGAGATCGTTGAGCTGTCGAACCGCTGTTTGCCATGCAGTTTGTGCATCCTCTGCTTGTAAACCGATGTTTGCCCATTCCATAGGATCCAATTGCATGGTTTTACTAACGCCCCCGCTAAAAACACCAGAATGCACGCTGTGCGTGTGCGCGAACGTGGTAAGGACCGTGTGAAAAGAACTTTATAAGGCAGTAATCGCAAATTAATCAGACAAACACTCAGAAACGCTTTCAGGTACGCACCATTGGTGGCTTCGGTGTGCTGCATAATGGTGCGTGGTTGACGATGCCGAAGTCAAAGAAGTCCCGTGCGCTGTTCGCTTATCTTGCCTGTCAAACCAGACCGGTCAGCAAAAACCATATCATTGACCTGTTTTTTCCGGAGGTCAGAGATCCCCGGGGCGCCCTGCGTTGGTCAATCAGCCGTTTGCGCGCCAGTCTGGGTGATGGAGTGCTCGCGGTAGCGCGTGAACATGTTGGTGTTAATGCGCAGGATGCGACTCTTCAGGCTGATCTGCATCTTCTTGAAACCGCGGTTAAGGCACAGGACATCAGTGCGTTGGAGGATCTGGTGGAGACCGCTGACGGCAGTTTCCTGAGCGATCTGGAACTGCGCAATGCACCGGAATATGAAGCTTGGCGTCTTGCCCAGCAAGCCCGCTGCAAAAATCTCCAAGCGACCATGCTGACCACGTTGATTCACCATAGTATCGGCGAGCAGCGTGCCGTTGATCTAGCGTTGAAGCTGGTTGCCCTTGATGTGAGCAGCGAGCACGCGTGGGCGCTGCAGGTGAGAGCGCTGCAGGCCTCCGGTCAGGGTCACGAAGCCCAACGTATACAACGCACAGCACTGGAAGCACTGGAGCGCGAAGGGGTGCTGCTGAACGGTGAATTGAATGCAGCCGATCGACCCGTGCAACCGGCGCCCGGTGTTCAGGTTAATCTGAGTACGCTGCAACCGCGCGTCGCGGTGCTGACTTGTGAGGCGGCTGACGAACATCGGGCCGCGGCGCAGATGCTGACGGATGTGCTTGCTGCCGCCATGCAGACTAACAAAACCTTTACGACCGTGGCCGCAGCCATGGTGAGGCAGATTGAAGCCGATAGTGCCGGCGTGTTGCAGGCTGCCCGTGACGCCGGCGTGGATGTATTGCTGGAGTCGTCCTTCAGTGCCCGCAAATCCGGCTACAACCTGACGATGAGTCTGGTGGATGTGGTTCAGGGGGACACGCTGTTCAGTTGGCACGAACAGTACCGTCAGCAGGATATGGAGGTGATCGCCGAGCAGCTGGAGGCCTTTCTGGGCGCGCGCTACGAAATTGATCTACCCACCGCGTTGATCATGCGCAGCTACAACAAACCGCGTCCGGAGTGGACCGCCACCGAGTATTGTCTGATGGCTCTGCCGCGCATCATATCAGAAGATGGGTTTGACCCGGCTGAAGCCATGCAGTTGCTGGAGACGGCGTTATCGCTGAAACCCCATCACGGACTTGCGTCAGCCATGCTGGCGTTGGTCCGCATGTTTGTGCCCCAATTCAACGACGACGATAACGAGTTGGCCACCACACTGTCTCTGGCTCGGCGAGCGGTAGAAACCAGTCAGGATGATGCTTTTGTCCTGGGGGTGTCGGCAACGGTGATTGGGCACATCGCCAAAGATGCGCGTACCGGCATGGACCTGGCGCAACGTTCATTGAGCATTAACCCCTACTCCATGATGGGTGGCATCGCTGCGGCGGTAGTCGCTCACTACCGTGGTGAGGATGATGTCAGCGACCGTTACCTTGATGACCTGATCTCATACGCGGATCCCGGCCCGGTGACGTTTTTCTGCCACACCTGTCGTGCGATGAACCGCTACCAGTTAAAAGACTATGCTGGCGCGTTGGATTGGAGTGAGCGGGCGTTAGGGCATAACCCAAAGTACATTGTGGCGATGCGCTACAAGGCCGCCAGCCTTGGCCAGTTGGGCGATAAAGAACGCGCAGCGGAGGTGGTAGCAGCGATGACGGCGCTTGACCCCAGTGAGAATCTGCGCTTTTTCCTAAAGCGCAGCGCTTATGTGCACACCCAGCGGTTGAACCACCTGTATACCGGTCTGGAGCTTGCCGGTCTGCCGGAAAATATGATTGTCTGACTGATCCTGCGTGAGCTCAATCCGAATCGGTCAGTGGTTTCGGGTCGATAGCGGCCGCTTTCTGTTTTATCAGTCCCGGCGCGTCCAGCGCCCCCATCACCTTTGCGCGGCGGACCCGGTGACGCTGGGCAAGCACCCGCATATCGGTGGTGGCGTCGGTTTCGTCAACAATTTCCAGACCCAGCAGCGTCTCGATGACGTCTTCCATGGTCACAATGCCGGCCATCCCGCCAAAGTCGTCCAACACCACGGCAATGTGCTCCTGCCGTTCTCGCAAAGTGGTGAAGAGATCGGTGATGGCGTAGGTCTCGCCGATGGCCACAATCTCACGACGCAGACTGGCCAGGGGCTCTTCACCCCGGCCATCCACCAGGGCGCTCAGCACATCCGCTTTGAGCACGTAACCGGTAATGTGATCGATGGAGGTGTTGAACAGCGGTATGCGCGAGAAGCGCTGGCGTCTGCCCTGAGCGTAGTAAGTATTGATTGACTCGTCTTCGGAGGCGGCGGCCACCACCGTCCTGGGCGTCATAACATCTCGAGCCTGCACGGTTTGAAACTGGATCATGTTGCCGATCATGGCGCTTTCTTCTTCTTCGAACACGCCCTCCTGAGCGCCCATTTCCGCCATGGCCATCAGATCGGTGCGGGTCAGCACGGGTTGGTTGACGCCGTGTTTGAGCTGCCGGGTAATGTACTGGCTCATCCAGACCAGCGGGGCCAGGGCGATGATAAGCCAACGCAGGGAGTGCACGGTGAACTTGACCAGACGTTGCCAATGTACCGCGCCGATGGTTTTGGGCACGATCTCTGAAAACACCAGTACTGCAATAGTCATCAGTGCAGGTACGCCGAACATGGTAATCCAGGGGTTATGGTCAGCCCAGATAACCGCCGCCTGTTGCCCGACACCGATGGCGCCCACCGTATGGGCAATGGTGTTCAGTGTCAGAATGGCTGACAGCGGGCGGTCGATGTTGGCTTTGTAGTCTTCCAGATGGATCCCGACAAAAGTCCCTTCCTGGTATTGCATGCGGGCATAGGTGGGTGTGGTGCTGAGTAATACTGCTTCCCAGAGCGAACACAAAAAAGAAAAGATCAGTGATAGCAGGAAAAACAGTACGAGCAGGGTGTACATAGCTCTAGGTTAATGCACTTTTATAGGCTTGGCAGCTAAGACTACTACAATTAAAAGGCGCGCGCTGAGTGGATTGAAGGGTAAAAATAGCGTCTACGGCATAGAGATTAAGGTGAAGTTGCCTCGGTGGTTGTCTCGGTGTTTGTCTCGGCGATAGACCCGCTGACGATAACACGAGTCGGGAAGCTAGTGGAGAGGACTACGGGGGTGGGGTACCTGAGCATGAACAACCGGCTCACCGGCCTACCGGGTGGTGGCGTAGAGGCAGCGACGGTGGTGCTGCCTACGCCTTTATGCCGTTGTTTTCAGACGACCATTCCAAGGCCGAAGATGCCACCCACAACAACGCCGATCGCCGCGGTTGGGAAAATGGTGCCTGCCACAACAGAACCGGTCGGATCGTCAATCCATCGCGCAGCGCGTTGCCCCATGGTTTCTTTGGTGTTCGATTCCAGCTCGCCTGTGGGTTCATGTTGGTCGTGTTGCATCGCGTTGTGTTACTCCTCTGCGCTGATTGAATGATGCGCGCATGGTAGACGAGTATCCGGTGCAGACAATTCGCTTTAAGCGACCCAACAGATCGAAATTCTCTCCGGCACATGTCGGCATTTCCAGATGGATAGATCATCAGGCTGTGCGTACCTTGCGGTGTAAGTTAGGGAAGGAAGAACAAGAATATGTCGACAGTTTCCACTGAGGTGCAGAGCCAGCTGACGCGTCCCCGTTATCGTGCGTTTGTGCTCAGCATGTTGGTGGTGGTCTACATCTTTAACTTTCTGGATCGTCAGATTGTCACCATTCTGGCGGAACCGATCAAAGTTGATCTGGGCCTGAACGACACTCAGATCGGCTTGATGACGGGCCTTGCTTTTGCGCTGTTCTATACCGTGCTCGGCATTCCCATCGCGCGGTTGGCAGACCGTGCTAATCGAGTGTCGATAATTTCTGTTGCGCTGGTGGTGTGGAGCGGGATGACCGCGCTGTGCGGGCTGGCGCAGAATTTTACCCAGATGTTGGCCGCCAGAATTGGCGTGGGTGTGGGTGAAGCCGGGTGTACGCCACCGGCGCATTCTCTTATTGCAGACTATTATCCGCCTGAAAAACGCGCTTCTGCGTTGTCTATCTATGCGCTGGGCATTCCCATCGGAAGCATTTTCGGGCTGCTTGCCGGTGGCTGGATTGCGGAGTTGTATGGCTGGCGTGTCGCCTTTTTTGTCGTCGGGCTGCCAGGCATCCTGCTGGCGGTGCTGGTGAAAATGAGCATCCGCGAGCCACTGCGGGGTATGTCAGATCCGGCCGGTACTGTGGTTCAGGCGCAGCCGCCGATGGCGGAAACGCTAAAAACCCTGATGGCCAATAAAACCATTGTGCATCTGGCCATGGGTGGCGCGTTAACGTCTTTTGTCGGTTATGGCCTGGGCCAGTGGCTGCCAGCTTATTTCATCCGTATTCACGGTATGGGGCTGGCGGAAACCGCTACCTATTTTGGTCTGGTGCTGGGTGTGGCCAGCGCCCTGGGTACTTTCCTTGGTGGCGCCATTGCAGACCGGCTGGCGCATTGGGACCGGCGAATCTATGCCTGGTTACCGGCGGGCGGTGTGCTGCTGGCGTTCCCGTTCTATGTGGTCGGTATGCTGTTGAATGACCCCTATATGGCGATTGCTGTGCTGACGATTCCCAGCCTGCTGAACTCACTGTGGTTAGGCCCGGCGTTTGGCACCATTCAGAATCTGGCACCCACCCGGATGCGCGCCATTGCCTCAGCAGCGATGCTGTTTATCCTCAATATCATTGGTTTGGGATTGGGTCCGTTTCTGGTGGGCGTACTCAGTGACCTGCTGAGCGGTATATATGGGGAACAATCGCTGCGATACGCCATTCTGATCGCCACCGGCGCTTACTTCTGGGCGGGTGCACATTTCCTGCGGGTGTCCAAAAGCCTGCGCGAAGACCTGGACAAGGCCGCCGCTGCTTGACGAAGCCCGGCGCTGTGCCACATTAGTCTGCGGAAATCTGCGGAAATCTGCGGAAATCTGCGGACGAATCCGCGGACGAATCCGCGGACAAATCCGCGGACTAGAAGCGGCTATTTTAGGCGGCCAGCCATGCGTCGAGAATCGATCGTGCGAAGACTCGGTCGCAAATGAAACATTGTCATGAATTTGCAACTTCGCTCTAATACTGAAATATTGTCATAAAACTGAAACATTGTGCCGCTACCTTACGCGCCCATCTCCGGATGGATGATTCTGCGACGTGATCTTGCCTGCCGGGGCATCTGAACCGCGCGAATCATGCTGTCACTAGCATAGAATTTTTGAATAAGGGGTAAGCCCATG
>JBCCUW010000139.1:0-9298 GCA_039196385.1 Pseudomonadota bacterium | reverse complement strand
TCTTATAACTTATTGTTTTTTATGATTATTGTATACATGGCACGCTTCTAGCAACGAAACCGTGAAGCTGTCGAGCACATAATTCAAACATGTGGTTTACAGTTGCAAGAGTCCAAAGCGGTATGCTTCGGACCAGTTGAGATCAGATGCGCCTGGAACGGGACCTCCAAGGCACTAAGCAGGGAGAGATGTCATGGCAGACAATATCATTCAGTTCAATACAGCCCGGGTTAAGCGCATGAGCTCCAATGACAAGCGCATGCATCCGCGGATGGAGCGCGACGACCGCTTGTTCACCCAAGTTGTCCTGGCTTCTGACGAACCCGAGCTGGTTGGCACAACCCTCTCCTGCACCGCCGTTAATATGTCTGTCGGTGGTATCCAGTTCCGTACTAATAAAGCCGTACCAGTAGGTACTTTGCTTGACCTGTGGGTCGATGTGTCTTCGCGGCCCGGTAAGTTCTTTCTTGCCGGTGAAGTTCGCTGGAGCCGGCCTACCACCGAAACTGATGAAAACGGCTCGGAACTGCACTTTATCGGTGTGCAGCTCAAGTCTGGCGCCGCCACGGATATCATGGACTGGCGTGACTTTCACACCGCGGCGTTTGCCCACTAAGCGAGCGCCACAATCCCCTACTCTGTGCGCGAACGCACACTTTCAGTGTGCACACTCCACTGCCCAAACGACTAATTAGTGCTGTAATTGATCCTCATTTCAGGGTCAGGTGTGTCGTGTGAGCCAAGTTAAGGTGGTGGAACTCAACGCGGAAGGACGGCGTAGTTCAAAGTTGCCGCCGGTCGCTCATTCCATCCGGCAGCAAGCCAAAAAACAACTCAGTGAACTGGTTCAGTCGTTGTTTAACAATACCGACGACGCGCTCTTTGAAATGGCTGATCGTTCGAAAAATGACCAGCACCAGGAGATGTATTTCGACGCAATGCGCCTGATCCGCCTGCATCGCAAAACTATTGCCTCCAGGTTCATGAGTGCCTTTTATACCGGCTTCGAAGACATCTTCAGCAATTCACCAGTAACAGTGGAATCGCCAGAGGAAACCACTCTGGACGACGCTGAATACACTCTGCTAGATCAAGACGAACTGGAAATGACCGTAGCCGTTTCGGGTATCGTGTCCAAGGTGACCAGCCAGTTCAGTCTGGCGATTATGCACCTGACCAAACGCCTGGACGCTCTAGCCAAACACCAGAGCGTGTGTGAGCGTAATAATCCATTGGGACCGCAGATTCTCAGCACCAATTTCGCGGAAGCCCTGGAAGTCCTCGAAGTAGATATCAAGATCCGCATTATCCTGCTGAAACTGTTCGAGCGCTTTGTTATGGAACGTCTGGCGCCCATCTACGAAGCTGCCAATCTGGCGCTGATCGATGCCGGGGTGATGGTCGATCTGAAAAACAAGCCAAAACGGGCAAACCGCGCACCCGCGTCACCTCGCCCCGGTGCTGCACCTGCCACAGGTGAAACGGCAGACGATGGCTCTGCCATGATTACCAGCGGCGGCGCAGGCGGGGGTTACGGCGGCCCAAGTTTCGCCGGAACCGGGTTTGCCAGCGTACAGCGGTTGTTAGCAGAGGCTCGAGGTAGCGGCGCCTTGGGCGCCACCGGCGGCGTCCAGGTCAATCTGCCCCAGATGGCTTCTAACGAACTCGTAGAAGCGTTGAACCAGATTCAGGCGACCGTGCCCGCAACCCCGATTAATGCCGCTGAAGTGCCCCCGGTCGCAGATTTGCATGGACTGGTGCTTGCGCACACTGCAGACAGTGGCGCACAGAAATCCATGGCGCAAACAGATGACGATACGGTCAACTTTATCGGCATGCTGTTTGATTACATCCTGAACGACCGCAATCTCGCCATCCCTATGAAAGCGCTCATCGGACGACTGCAGATTCCGCTGGTCAAGCTGGCCATTCTGGACAAATCGTTTTTCGAAAAAACCGCTCACCCGGCGCGGGCATTGCTGAACGAGCTATCCAGCGCCGGCATCGGCTGGAGCAGTGCCCAGGAGCTTAAACGGGACGCGCTGTACAACAAAATTGAATCCGTGGTGCTGCGTGTGCTTAATGAGTTCAGCAGCAACCCGGATATATTCACTGAACTGCTAGAAGAACTGCGCGAATTTGTCACGGTAGACAGCAAACGCAGCGTGCTGGTGGAACAGCGCGTGCGCGAAGCAGAATCCGGTAAAGCGACAACAAACAAAGCCAAGCTGCAGGTACAGGCCCTGATCAATCAAAAAGCGTGTGGCTTACGCCTGCCCAGCGAGGCCGGCAAATTCATCAGCGACACCTGGAGCAAGGTTTTGACGTTGCGCTGGGTCAAACACGGTGAATCGTCTGAACAGTGGATGGAGGCCGTGCAGACACTGGACGATCTGCTTTGGGCGCTGCAGCCATTATCCAGTCAGGAAGATGTGGACGAACGCCGCGAGCGCGCCCCGACCGTTGTCAGCTGCGTCCACAGCGGCATGCTTGAAGTGACCTGCACGGAAGAAGAAACTACAACGTTTACGCAATGGCTCGGGGAACACTTAGAGCAATTGTCAGAAAACGATATGGCCTATATTCGCGATGACGAGCGACCGGAGTCAGATATTGCACTGGAACCGGTGGAAGAAATTATCCTAACCAGTGTCGACACCGGCAATCACGATGCCGGTATAGCGCCGGAGTTCATCGGTCCGCTGAACAACATCACCGAAGGCACCTGGGTAGAGATCGAAGAGCAGGACAAAAAGGTCTTACGCTGCAAGCTCGCAACCATTACCCAACCGGGTAACAACTACGTGTTTGTCAACCGCCGCGGAATGAAAGTGGTGGAGAAGAATCGGGTGGATCTGGCCATTCTGCTGAAGGACAAACAATTGCGCATAATCGACGAAAGTCAGGTGTTTGATCGAGCGTTACAGTCAGTCATCGGCAATCTACGCGCCATGCAGCGCGAGCGCGCTACCACATAGGTTCGCTGATCCCTCCTCAGGACGCCAGCCCGATCTGCTCACGCCATTGAGGATCCGCCATCAGGCGTTCGACCGTATCAACTGTGGTGACCGTCTGCGAGTCCACCTCAACGTTAATGAAACTGCCTTCATCAACAAATCCCAGCGTAGTGCGCTGCAGGGTTTCCGGGATCAGGCTGATGGCAAAGCGGCCCTCCTCCCGCCAGACATCCGATACCGTCAAACTGGCGCCATCGAGGGCAACAAATCCTTTAAGAAAAATATACTTGAACCAATCTGCCGGTGTTGCCAGTACCACAACATGATCGTGGCCCTGCACCCGCCGTTCCACCAGTTCAGCCGTGCCACTGACATGGCCAGACACGATGTGCCCGCCGACTTCAGCGCCGACGGCAAAAGACCGCTCAACGTTCACCTGATCCTGAGCCTGCAAGCGGCCCAGATTGGTCATGCGCAGCGTTTCCGCAACAATATCAAAGTCTGCAGAACCCTGACCAACATGCGTGACAGTCAGACAGACCCCATTAACGGCTACTGAGGCCCCGGTTTGCAGCCCATCTGTCATACCCCCCAGGTCCAGACTTAAACGGCTGATGTCTCCATGGTGTTCGATGCGCTGCACCGTCACCAGATCCTGAACAATACCTGTAAACATCAGCGCTCCTGACGCGGGCAGATCTCCCGGATGATTAACGCAGGCAAAAAAAAAGCCGGCGCTGACGCCGGCTTATTGTAGATTATTTTGCTATTGCCCGCTTGCTGCAGCAAGTTGCGCGTTGCGATCCTGCTCTCGGTCAATGAACGTTATCCATTGTGAACAGGTGCGAATATTCAGATTGTCTTCTGCACGCCGCGCCTCGTTTCGACACGAGACCATTGATCTGCGTGCATCATTGAGATCTTCGTTGTTATACAGGCACAGCCCACGCACAAAGTAGGTTGACTGCTTTTTACGCAACCCGCCTTTGTTCAGCGCCGAATTTGCGGAGCGTACGCAATCGTTGAATCGATCAGCTTCGAGATACACGTAAGACAACTGATCAAAGATACGGCCATCGTCTGCTGACTTGGCGGCGTCTTCAAGCACCGGGATTGCCTTATCAACCTCCTGGGCGAGCTGCCAGGCCTGACCCAGCGCACGCAGGTTCTTTGAAGAAGGTTCCACAATATCGTCTGCGATACCTTTCTCGAGCACTTTCGCCGCACTGAAAGGCACTTCCTGTTGCAGGAATAGTCCTGCCAGATTGGTCAGATCGGACTCCTTGGTCAGGAAGTCGCCTTCATAAGCCGCCTGCAGCGTATGCAGATGTTTCACATCGTCACCTTCCTGGCCATACATGCCAGCCAGGCGCACCCAGTAATCGCGCTTGGGGAAGTCGCGCACGAGAATTTCCAGAATCTCAATGACCTTGGGCATATTCTCCTGCTCAAAGTACAGGTAGTTGAGCAATTGCCACCAGTTCTCTTTGATATCCGTACCGCGTTCTTTGGCAATGGAGATGCCGGACTCGATCTGCTCGATAGCACGCGGGAAGTTCTTCATCTGGTAGTAGACCTGACCCATGAAAATCCGCGGCTCAGGCCCTGGATTGGTCGCCTTGGTAATCCAGGTTTCCATGTAGTCCAGCGCGTCTTGAAATTGACCTTCAACAAATGACAGCTGCGCCAGCGTGTAGAGTGTGGTGGTCTCCAGGCCTTCGGGAATATCTTCACCCTGGGCTACGACAATCTTGTATTCGCGGATTGCTGCTTTAAAGTCTTCACGCAGAAACGCCACATATCCCAGCATGTTGTGGACCTGGCCAATCTCGTTCGCGTTGTAACGCTTGGAACGCGCCAGCATATCGCGCAGCACCTTTTCTGCGGTGGGATAGTCTTTAGCGTCAATGGCTTCCTGGGCTTCCGCCAGCTTCTTATACACCGCCTCACTCATTGATGGTACGCGACGTGTTTTCTGCGGTTTGGGCGCTTGATCAGCCTCCTGGGCATGCGCCATGCGCGTCGGCACAAAACTGGTGGCCAGAGCGAACACAACAGCCAGGCATAAGCCCATACCTGACAATCGCATCAACATATTCTGGGTTACTAACTTCTTCATCGCACTTTCCTGCACTAGTCCGCCAATTCAAAGGTCAGTTTGTGTAACACGCCTGCCACATCGATGGCTTCACCATTGACCACCTTGGGCTTGTACTTGAATTTCAAGGCGGCGTTCATGGCCGCACGGTCAAAGATGCCTGGCGGTTTACTCTCAACCACCACCGGATCTTCGACGGCGCCGGTTCTGGTTACCGTAAACTGCAGCAGTACGTACCCTTCGATGCCACGGGTCTGGGCGCGCCGTGGGTAAACCGGCGCAACTTTAACGATAGGCAGGTACTCACCGTCGGAGCTGAAACCACCGCCGCCCACATTCAGATCTACATCGACGTTGACGTTACCGATATCTACCCCTTGAGACACATCCGAGTTGTCGAATGTCGGCTGAGGCAAATCAGGTGGCGGCTCATCAGGTGGGGGTGGCGGCTTGGGTTTACGCTGTTTGGTCTGGATCTCTTCGTCCGGCTCCAAGCGCACCAGATCCAACAGTTTACCCTTGGCACCCTCTTCCAGGTTGGCGCCATCGTTCGCAATGACCGCCTGCATAATCATAAACAGCACGAAGGTCACCACTGCGCCTAAGCCAACACCGACTGCATATCTTACCAGCATAGTTTTACCTGCTTAGTTTTTCTCGGTGGAGATCGCGACTTCCCGCAATCACGCCGCTCGGGCTGCACTCAGCACAGCCATCAGTTTTTCATTGGTCGACTGTTTATCAGCCTGAATGACCAAACCACCTTTAGGATTTTCCGCATGGAGCTTTTCGATATGTGCCCGGACGGCGGCAGGGTCGACGCGTTTTTTATCTATCCAGATTTCGCCGTTGGGGTTAATCGCAATCAGCATGGCCACAGTGGGTTTCTGCTCGGCAGTCAGCGCTTCGGGGCGCTTAACGTCGATCCCCGCCTGTTTGATAAAGGTAGCTGTTACAATAAAGAAGATCAGCATGATGAAAACCACGTCGAGCATGGGTGTCAGATTGATGTCTGACTCTTCATCACTACCGCCGCGGCGTTTAAAGCCTCTTCGTAACATAAATCAACGCTCCTCTTTTGCAGCCACGCTCAGGTGACTTTGCTTCCTACTTCGGCGACACGCCCTAAAGCTACTTCGCTCTGTGAGCCAGGAGTTGATCTGATCATACTCCAGCTGGCTCGAATGGCAATCAGTGATCCAGGGTCAAATGATCTTCAAAAAGCTCAATTTCGTAGTCCACTTTTCGCTTGAGAAAGGTGCTACCCACCAGACCTGACAGCGACGCAATCATGCCCGACATTGTCGGAATGGTGGCCATCGATACCCCTGCTGCCATAGACCGGGCATTACCACCCTGGGTGGCCATGGCATCAAACACCGCAATCATGCCGGTCACCGTTCCGAGCAATCCAAACAATGGGCACAACGCCACACAGGTTTGAATAATCGGCAAGGAGCCTGTAATTCGGTCTGAAGCATCCGAGATGATCGCCTCGCGCACCTGGTGGGCGCTCCAGGACGTGCGTTCTGCCCGTCCCTCCCAGCGTTCAGTGGCACTGCGAACCATATTTTTGTGCTCAGTCTGGAAGAACCAGATGCGCTCAAAAATAAGTGTCCACATGAGAAACGTGATTATGGCGATCAGCCACAGAACGTCTCCGCCCATCTCCATGAAGCGAATCAGTGCTAAATACGCATCGTTAAACATACTGATTGCCTCAGCCTAGCCCAGGGGCTGTCCTGATTTCTCCGCATGTTCCGCAATGATGCCGGCACTCTGTTCTTCCAGTACGTGGATCACAGACTTGGAGCGGGCATTCACCAAAGCGTGCAACAGGGTCATGGGAATGGCGACACACAAACCCAGTACCGTGGTCATCAACGCTTTAGAGATACCGCTTGCCATCGTCTTCGGATCACCCGCACCAAACAGGGTAATAGCCTGGAACGTTTCGATCATCCCGATAACCGTACCCAACAGGCCGGTTAGCGGTGCGACCACGGAGATGACCTGAATGAGTGAAATATTCCTGGTTAAACTTGGTGTCTCGCCTAATATCGCTTCACCCAGTTTAAGCTCCAGAGTTTCTACATCCACGTCCGTATTTTCGTCATGCACCTTCAGCACGCGACCCAGCGGGTTGTCGTCGGAAGGCGTCGGATTTTTGCGTTGCGCATTCACTTTGGCGCCAACCAGTGACAAGGTCAGCAGACGTTCCAGCGCCAGCAGCACACCGATCACTCCGCCTAAGATAATAATCGCGCCAGGCATTCCGCCCTGTCCGTCACAGAACGGCAGGTAACAGTCTGCAACTGCACCGATAGAACCCACCTGTTCACCCAGCGTGGCCGCCTGAATCAGCAGCGCCAGCAGTGAGCCGCGCAGCGGATCAATGGAAAACTCAACAACTTCATCAGGTGATGCTTCCTGCAGGGCTTGCGCGGTATCCACATGGCGCCCCGTAGGCTGTCTGGCCAGCTCAATAATCGCCTGGGTGTCCGGATCCCATTGCAGATACTCACCTTCGCCGATCAGCGCATACGCACCGACGCGGACAATTTCTGTATCGACTTTTTCGCCTGACAGTTTGGTGATTGTGCCCTGGAACTTGGATACTTTGCCGGATTCGACCATTTCGCGTTGCAGCTCGAACCAGAGCTCTTCCATTTCTTCAATGGTGGCAAGCTGACTGGCAGTACCCATCTTAGCCGCCAGCTCACCCAGCCATTCACCACGGTTGGGATACTGCGCAGAAACCAGAGAAGCTTCGAACAGACCGCGGGTATCCCCTGCCACCTGTTGGAGTACACCAAACAGTTCGCGCAGGCTACCCAAGCGTTTGTCCAATTGTTCGGTCAGATCACCAATGCGGATTTCGTTTTCTTCAAAGGTGGTTTCCAGCTGATCAGAGCGGCGCTCTTCTCGCGTGCGTTCTGCTCTGGCGTCATTCAGCAGTTTCTGCTGATTGGAGCGCTCCTGTGTGAAACGGCGTTCCCGTTCCGTGTGCTCACGAGACTCGACGACGCGACGGTCCTGAACATTCTTGAGCAACTCATCCAAGGAATTGGCCTGGTTCACCACCAGATCGCTGGCTGCAGCGGGTGCTTCTGCCTCTTGCGCCTGAGCCGCAAAAGGCGCCATTGCCAGCGCCACAGTAAGCAGCAGTAATTTTGATGTGATTTTTGTTTTATACATGCTTAGCGCTCTCATTGTGCTGCCTCCGCGCCGTTAACCGGAATGCTGAACATGTCCAGCGTGGCTTGTTGACGCGCCATACGAATGCCCTGCCTGACGGCAGCCTGATATTCGTCACCCACCGCCTCGTAAGCGCGCGTGACTGTATTGAATCGACCGGTTTCTTCACCGTCCGGCGTCTGATACATCAAGGCCACCCGTCCCAGTTGCAGGATATCGACTTTGCGCTCGGTGCCGTCGATAACAATGGTGTCACCATAAGTATTCATGGTGCGGCCGTATTCGTTTTCGATCTGATAGGCACGCAGGACAACCGAGAACTTTTCGGAGACGGCCACGTCCGCCCGATCCATTGTTTCTCTGAGGCGATTCAGACGTTCTTCACGCTCTTTCATGAAAAAGGGCATATCCAGGCTGACAAACTGCTCCAGACCGTCAATCATCCGCAGCATCAGGGGCGTAATCTGCCGCTCGATGACCGTCACCTTGTCGATCGACTCAGCCAGGTCAGACATTTCTTTTTCCTGGTTGGTGATCTGCTTTTCAAGCTGACTGTTATAGACCCGTAAACCTTCGATTTCTTTCAGCACCACTTTGTAGTCGCTGAGCAGCTTGCGCGTTTCTTCGGTCAGGGCATCAATTTTTGCCTGCGAACGCTTCGCTGCGCCATTCATCTGATCGGCTGCCTGAAAGATGTCACTCAAGGTCGTGGCAGTAGCCGACGTACCGGAAAATACAAAGAGTATGCCGATAAACGCTGTCGCCCGCCTGATGAATTTGAGCTTGTACATATGGTTTTTCATTTACAACTTCCTACTGGAAAGATCCGTTTTTTATCGAACCCGGCCTCACATTGTCCAATGGTCAGGCCGGGTTGCGGCTTTAGTTTTAGTAATCCAAATTTACCGTAATCCACTTTCCACAACGGCTACGCCACAGCGACGAATACCCACCTATCAGCAAGTGTTTAACCAATAGATTCTGTTGCAGCAAGTGTCTTAAATAAGCTGAGATCAAAGACCGTATTCAGGTGACCGGATATCTC
>JBCCUW010000138.1:0-9333 GCA_039196385.1 Pseudomonadota bacterium | reverse complement strand
GGCCAAGAACAGTTTTGCGCTGCTCGCCAAAACCCATCACGCTGCCATCGATGGCGCTTCGGGGGTGCACTTCTTTGAGCTGATGCACGACCTGCAGCCCGAACCGACGCACTTCCCGCCGCCGGACAAACCCTGGCAACCCGAACCCGACCCCAGCCCAGCTGAACTCCTGTTCCGCACCGGCTTGAACAATCTGAGTCAACCCATGCGCCTGGCAGAAGTTTGGTCCAAGCAGGTGAGCCAGGGCCTCAGGCCAATGCCGAACCTTAACAACGACAACATGCGTGCGCGCAACGTGCCGCGCACACGCTTCAACGGCAAAGTAACGCCACACCGCATTATCGGATCAGTGGATTTTGCCCTGGACGATGTGCGCAACATCAGAAAAATGGTCGAGGGCGCCACCGTTAACGACGCCGTTCTCGCAATCTGTGGTGGCGCCCTGCGCCATTATCTGGAAGCCAAAAACGAGTTGGATGAACAACCGATGCTGGCTATGGCCCCGGTAAATACGCGCACCGCTGCTACGCCAACTTCGGAGGCCGGCAATCAAGTCTCCGCCCTGTTTGTGCAGATCGGCACAGACATCGAAGATCCGCGCGAGCGTCTGGAGGCGATTCACGAAGAAACCAGCGCCAGCAAAATCATGCACGATGCGATTGGCGCTTCTGCAATGACGCAATATGGTGAGTTTGTGCCGGCTTACACAGCCGCCATGGCTAGTCGCTTGATGACCGATACTGCGGCCAGTGCACCAGTGCCGCCATTTAACGTCAGTATCACCAATGTGCCGGGCCCGCAGATGCCGCTGTATTTTTGTGGCGCACCCATGCTCAGTACAATTGGCCTCGGACCCATTACCCACGGCATGGGGCTGATTTTTCCCGTACTCAGCTACCAGGGCCGCATGACCATCTCATTTACCAGCTGCCGTGAGATCCTGGCTGACGCAGATTTTTTCGAAACCTGCATTCAACGTGCGTTCAATGAACTGCACAGCGCCAGTGAGGCATGGCAAAACACACAAGCAGCAGACCAGGAGTAAGTCCGCGTGACAGACAGTACAGCATATAAACCCACCGCCCTGATTACCGGGGCATCATCAGGCATCGGCTATGAACTGGCTCGCGTATTTGCCGACAAGGGCTACAACCTGGTGGTGGTGGCACGCCGGGAAGAACTGCTGGCGGCATTGGCCAACGAGCTTGCTGAGACGACCCAGGTACACACCGTGGTGATGGACCTGAGCAAAGCGCGCGGTCCAGCCAAACTGTTTGCTGCCACTGAAGCCATGGGCCTGCAGATTGATGTACTGGTAAACAACGCGGGCACCGCCTACCAGGGGCGTTTCGCGGACATGTCCCAGAGCCAGATTCATAATCTGTTAGCCCTGAATATGCGTGGCCTGACCGACACTACATACGAATACCTGCCGGGCATGCTTGAGCGCGGTCAGGGCAAAATTCTCAATGTTGCATCGGTCGTGGGCTTTCAGGCGATTCCCGGTCTGGCTTTGTACAGTGCATCCAAAGCGTTCGTGCTGTCATTCAGCGAAAGCCTCGCTGAAGAAGTACGCTGCCAGGGCGTACAGGTCTCTGCTCTGTGCCCCGGGTTGACCAAAACAGACCTGGTCAACGATCTGGGCACCAACCAGTACCCGGGCAGCGAGTTGTTCATGAGCGATGCACGCAGCGTGGCCCGTGAGGGATATCAGGCCCTGCATGCCGGTGAAACCATTCGTGTTACGGGTCTACTCAACCAGCTTGCCGTGGGTTGGGCCGAATATCAGCCACGTTGGCTAAAACGCACCTTGGCGGGTATCGCCGGGCGTGCTAGCTTTGCAGCCAAGACATAGGGCAACACATAGGGAAGGGAACGTGCAATGGGTGCCAAGGCTGAAGCAAACAAGTCCGGAAATAATAGCGGTAACAAAAACGGCAACAACAGCAGCAATAACAAGAGCCGGTCAAAAAAGAAATCCAGACCCGATATAGAGACCAATGCCTCCGGGGGCCGGCGGGAAGCCGGTGTTTCATTGGATTCAGCACTGGGGGTAGACGCGCAGGCGTTTGTCGACACCTGGGGGCAGATCTTCAGCACCTCACTGCAACAACCCAACGCGGCACTCAACGCCAATCGCGATCTGGTGGCGGAGTTGTTCAGCATCTTAACGGGCAACAGTGAACTCAGCCCTGCCGCAGATGACCGGCGTTTTGCAGATGCCGCGTGGTTCGAAAACCCGCTGTTCAAACGGCTTGGCCAGGGCTATCTGGCCTGGGCCCGGTCCCTGGACAACTGGCTGGACGCATCCGGCCTGGAGGGCATGCAATACGAGCGCGCCCGCTTCGTGCTGGACGCCGCCAAAGACATCCTGGCGCCAATGAACACCTTGCTGGGCAATCCTGAAGCGCTGCGGCAGGCGCGAGAAACCCGGGGCCAGAGTGTCATGCAGGGCATTCGCAACCTGCTCGACGATCTACGCCACAATCACGGCTACCCGGCGGCCGCAGACCGCCACGCCTTCAAGGTAGGCAAAGACGTTGCAGCCACACCCGGCGCTGTGGTCTTCCGCAATGAATTGTTTGAGCTGATCCAATATCAACCTGCCACCGACACCGTTGTCGACGCACCCCTGCTGTACGTCTTCAGCCAGGTAAATCGTTTTTACCTGGGCGACCTGACCCCGGACCGCAGCATGTTCAAGAAGCTGCTGAATGCCGGCATCCCGGTGTTTGCCGTGAGCTGGCGCAATCCTCAGGTGGAACATCGCGACTGGAATCTGGATACCTACGCAGAAGGTGTTATTCACGCGATCTCCGTCATGCGCGACGTAACCGGTGCAGACAAGGTAAACCTGATGGGGTTGTGTGCGGGTGGCCTGACTGCCGCAGCCGCCGCCGGCGCACTGCAGGCTCGGGGTGACGACTGGGTGAATACCCTGTCACTGTTTGTGAACGTGTTGGACAATCGTCCTGAAGACAGCGACTTCGGTCTGTTCGTGTCCGAGCGGTCTGTGCAAGCACAAAAGCAGATGACTCGGGTCCAGGGTTTATTCAACGAGAAAAATGTCTTCGAGATGTTTGCCATGTTGCGCTGGGAAGAAAACGTAATGGGTTTTCTGCGCAGCAACTACCTGCTGGGTGAAGAACCCCTGAAACACCCGCTGTTGTTCTGGTCCATTGACTACACTCGCCTGCCCGCCGGGCTGCACAGCGCATTTCTCGACCTGTCGCTGGACAACAAGCTGGCCAAGCGCGATATGCGGGTGTTAGGCCAACGCGTGGACTTGAGTAAAATCGACTACCCGGTGTACATCATGGCTGGATCTACCGACCATATCACACCGTGGAAAGCCTGTTACCGGAGTACTCAACTGTTCGACACAGACCTGCTGTTTGTGCTGACCAATCAAAACCATACTCAGACAATTTCCAGCCGTGACGATAACAAACACCTGAAACACTGGATTGGCAGCCGCTATCCCAAAGACCCGGAAAAATGGCTGGATCAGGTGGAAGAACACGACGGCAGTTGGATCCCGCATTGGATCGATTGGCTGAGAGAAAAGAGCCCAGCGGAAGAAATTGCAGCACCCACCGAATTCGGTGGCAAAAACTATCCAGAAATAGATCCCGCACCAGGCAGATATGTGTTAGAAAAGTAATCCAGTCCTGCATCATTTGTAGCCATACCGGAGGGAGAGACCATGGCGACCTATATTATGATGAGTACCCTCACCGATGAGGGTCGTAAAACGCTGAAGGAACGCCCGGACCGCCTGTCAGCAGTCAACAAAGAAGTCGAAGCCATGGGCGCTCGAGTGCGTGCCCAGTACGCCGTTCTGGGCGGTTATGACTTCGTTAACGTGATAGACGCACCCAGTAACGAAATCATGGCGCGAATTTCCATGGAGCTCGGCTCCCGCGGTACGATTAAAATCACCACCTTGCCGGGCATGCCCATTGAAGAATTCCTCAACAACATGAAGGCCTCACCGCCCCGTTCCCAACAGGACAAAGACAAAGACTAAGGTAATCCGTTAGTGTACCACGCATTCACTGAGGAGCTTGGGCCATGACACACTTTGTTCTACTGCTGAAATATCATTCCGAAGGATTGATGGAAGTGCAGAAAGACCCTGACTTCCTGCTGGGTATTAACAAGTCTATCGAACGCTGGGAAGCCAAAGTGCTGGAGAGTTATCACCTGTTAGGTGAATACGACCAGTGCACCATCATCGACGCACCCAACAATTTTATGGCCTACCGCGCGACGCTGGCCCAGGAACTGTCGACAACGGCAAAAACGGAAATACTCCCAGCCATAGATCTACCGCTGTTCCAGCGCCTGATGGAGCAGAGTGCGCAAACTGGCGGACCGCACACCTGGCAGATCCAGGGCTGGGCACGTCAGGCCCGACGCCTGATGCGCGGTTATGCATTTACCAAATGGGAAAAAGAATACTTCAAACCCTTTAAGGTGACAGGCCAGGACAAAGTGGCAGACCTGCGGGGTCCGGTGATTGTGGTGGGCAATCACGCGAGCCACCTGGATCAGTACGCCCTGCTGGCGGCATTGCCGGAACACATCCGTTCCAACATCTATTTTGGGGCTGCTGCTGATCGTTGGTTTCTGAAGGGTCGCAAGGACATCAAACTGCAGCCCTGGTACCAGTCCCTTGTTATGGGGCTATATCCCATTCAACGCGGCGGTGGCAGCAAAACCCTCGACTATCCCAAGTGGCTACTGGATCAGGGCTGTAACCTGATGTTGTTTCCAGAAGGTACTCGCTCGCGCGGCAAACAGCTGGCCAAATTCAAACATGGCGTATCCATTCTGGCGTTGGAGAAACGGGTACCTGTTGTCCCGATTTACATGACCGGTCTGAAAGCGATGCGGCCACCGGGCACCCGCACGATCACACCAGGTCCGGTGACTTCGCACATTCTGGATCCGATATTTTTTGACTATTACACCGAAGTGCCGGAAGCGACCCAGACCATATTTAACGCCATGAACAACGTACATCAACGCGTGCTGGCCGGTGGTGATGAGGCCGCGTTGGAGCTGCCGAACTAGTCAGCCCAAACCGGCGCGTCTGCTGAGCCCAAACAAGACGCGTCAGCTGAACGAGCCGTGCGTCAGTAGATGCTCGATGGCCACGGCCACACCGTCTTCGTAGTTTGCCGTGGACACGAAGTCGGCGACAGCCTTGATCCGCTCTTCTGCCTGCCCCATCGCCACGCTGGCGCCAGCGATGGCAAACATGGCCAGGTCATTCTCTGCGTCGCCAAAAGCGACCACATCACGCGGCTGAATATTCAGGTGTGCACAGGCGGCCTCCAGCGCTGCTCCTTTGCTGGCCGCTTTGGCCGTGATGGTCAACACCAGTCGGCCGGTTGGCCCTACCGAATCGAATATATTGACCCGATCAGCGAACTGCGGGCCCAACTCTTCTTTGATGCGCTGGCACACCGCGGTGCCTTGCACTGCAGCAATGCGCGGCAAGTCATCGACACTGGGTTGCAATTGCCTGACCCAACGCATTTCAGAGCCCATCTGCGCGGCATCCGGCTCGCCATCCAGTTTCAACAGCACCTCATTTGATACCGTCACGGTGGCGATGCAGCGGTCTGCGTTACATACGGCGTACAACGCTTCCACAAAATCCAGGGGCAGGCGATGATCAAAAACATCACGGGCAGCACGCCGGTCATGCACCTGCGCACCAGAACAGGCAATGGCAATACTATCCAAGCCCACTTGATCCGCAATGCGATGCGCAACTTCTATCCAGCGCGCGGTGGCAATAATGATTTCCAACCCGGCATCAGCCGCTTTGCGCATCGCCAGCCTGTTTGCTTCAGGGAGGTCTTCCCCCACCAGCGTCGTGCCATCCAGGTCGAGTGCCAGAGCCTTATACTGCATGCTAATTTGCCTTTCTTATTGTTATGAAACCTGCCGTTCCTGACCCGCCCAATAGGGTTTGCGCAGCTCGACCTTAAGTATCTTACCGGATGGATTGCGGGGGATGTTATCCATCCAGTCCACGGACGTAGGGCACTTGTAACCTGCCAGCAATTGCCGGCAATGTTCAATCACTGCCTGCTCAGACAACGAGTCGTCCGCGCGGGTCACAATGGCTTTGACCGTTTCACCCCAGCGCTCGCTGGGCACGCCGATGACAGCGGCGTCAGCCACCTGCGCGTGCTGCATCAGCACGTTTTCAATTTCGGCTGGATAGACGTTCTCCCCGCCGCTGATGATCATGTCTTTTACTCGATCATGGATATACAGAAAACCTTCTCGCATGTAGCCCGCGTCACCGGTTTTAAACCAGCCGTCAGCAAAACTGTCTGCGGTTGCCTGCGCATTGCGCCAATACGCTTTCATGGTCTGAGGCCCATGCACCCAGATCTCCCCTACCTCCCCGTCAGCCACGTCTGCCCCACTCTCCTGAGCAACAATCTTCACCTGGTGATTTTTGATGGGTTTGCCGCAGGAACGCAACAAGTGCGATCGCGCCCCGCCTGGATCATGGTCTTCCGGCGCCCGCACGGTAATGGCGCCGGTGGTTTCAGTTAGCCCATAAGCTTGCGAAAAAGCACACTGAAAGGTCTGCATCGCGGCCACCAGCACCGCTTCGGTAATTGGCGAGGCGCCATACGTAATGGACTGCAAGGAAGAAAAGTCGTATTGCTCCAGATTCGGCACCGCCAGCAGAAACTGCAATACCGCCGGAACAAATATGCTGTGTGTGACCCGCTCCGCGCCAATGGTCTGCAGAATCAGCGGCAGGTCCACATCGCGCAACAGGACCGAACGGCAACCCTGGTACAGACCGGCCACACCCCAGCCGCTACCGGAAATGTGGAACAGCGGCATACACACCAAGTTGACAGAATTTTCATCCATTTCAATCACTTCTAGTGAAGTGCTTAAACAATGCATGAAATTGTTGTGGGTCAGCTCCACGCCCTTGGGCAACCCGGTAGTTCCCGATGTATAGAGCTGATAGCAGGTATCGTCCGGCTGCACATCAACGCCCGGATCGCTGGCCGGCGCATCCGCCAGCCATTGCTCGAAAGTGAGTAAGCCACTGGACCCGGGGTCACCGATAACGACTAAGGTTGTGATGGTTTCCAGCTGCATCTCTGTGAGCAGCGGGACAAATTCTTCGCCAATGAGCAGAACTTTGGACTCGCTGTGATTCAAGATGTACTCCATCTCAGCGGCTGCAAGACGCCAGTTCACCGCAACCGAAACGGCGTTGAGTTTGGCCCCACCAAACAGGTAGATAAAATACTCGGGCGCGTTTTTGTCCAGATAGGCAATTCTATCCTGGGATTCAACGCCGGCTGCAATCAATGCATGGGCGACTCGATTGGCTTCTTCATCCAGCGCGGTATACGTCCACTGCCGGTTGTCGTTCACATATTGCATGGCCACCCGATCACCACGCTCCTGACGATGTACCCGGGTCAGATCTGCCAGCGTCCGTATGCTCATGAGCGCCCCTCCCGCGCCTGAAATGAGCTGCCATTATTGCCCAGTCGGTGCAGAAACAACACTGGCAGATAGATCACTGCCAGCCGCCCTTTTCACAATCCTGGCATAAGATAAGCGCGCATGATTCTTTGGCGCTCCGCCTGATTTGTTTTAGGCTGCGTGCAAAAGAACGGCCTGCTCAGCTGCGGCCTGCAGAAAGGAGAAACTCATGATTGACGTGCACTACTGGCCCACCCCCAATGGTTGGAAAGTCACCATAATGCTTGAGGAGTGCGGACTGCCGTACAATCTGGTGCCGGTGGATATCGGCGGTGGTGATCAATTCAGCGCTGAGTTTCTGCGCCTCAGTCCGAATAATCGTATGCCCGCCATCGTCGACCACGACCCGCTGGGTGGTGGAGAACCGCTGGCGCTGTTCGAGTCTGGCGCCATCTTAGAATACCTGGCGGAAAAAACCGGCCAGTTTCTGCCCAGCGAACCGGCGCAGAAATACCGAGTTCTGCAGTGGTTACATTGGCAGATGGCCAATCTGGGTCCCATGATGGGCAACGCGAATCACTTCAAAAACTATGCGAAGAACATCACCGATGATCCCAGCCAGCTGGCCTACGGTACGCAGCGTTTTGTGGGCGAAGTGGACCGCCTGTCCGGTGTCATGGACGCACAGCTGTCCGTCAACACATACCTGGCAGGCCCGGACTATTCGATTGCCGATATCATCACCTGGCCCTGGGCTTTTCTCATCGGGCGGCTGATTGATGAATCCATGTGGGAGACTTTCCCACACCTGAAAAGGTGGGTGGATCTGGTTGCCGAACGACCTGCGGTGCAAACCGGCCGCAAAGCGGGCAGTGAGCTGGGCAAACGGGAGTTAACTGAAGCTGAAGAAAAAGCGCGCCGGGAAATTCTCTTCAATCAGACCAACGACAAGGTGCGCGCCGCCCGCGAGCAGGCTGCCCAGGCCAACGCCTGATCAACCCATCAGGCGCTACCGGCCCAGCGTATAAAACTCATCATTGGGGCGGATGGCGGCCAAATTAGCGAGCCGGTTGCTCATGGCAAAAAACGCGGCCACTGCGCCAATATCCCAGATATCATCACGACTGAAATCTGCCTCCAATAATGTGTTGATGTGATGATCCGTGATGGTCTCCGCCTGGGTCGCAACGCGCATGGCAAAATCCAGCATTAGCTGTTGCCTGGGCGTCAGATCGGCTTTCAAGTAGTTCACCGCAATCTGATCAGCCAGCAATGGGTTTTTGGCTCGAACACGCAGAATTGCACCATGCGCCACAACACAGTACTGACAAGAGTTTGCACTGGATGTGGCCACCACGATCATTTCACGCTCCGCCTTGGTTAAACCACTCTCTGTGTCCATCAAAGCGTCATGGTGGGCAAAGAAGGCGCGAAATTCCTCAGGCCGATGCGCCAGTGCGAGAAAAACATTGGGTACAAAACCAGATTTCTCCTGCACCTGCTGAATGCGTGAACGGATGTCTTCCGGCATTTGCGCAAGCTCCGGGACAGGGAATCGGCTGACAGAAAATTGACTCATAAACCCTCTTGTGAAGATTTGCGTAACTTATCGGTAGATGTGATAGGGTTACGCCTTTGGTTCTATAGAAGTTCTACAATAACTTATGCCCAAACCTGCCAAGAACCATCCCTGGAAGCTGGGGCTTTCCGGACCTGTATCATACGCGAATCGCACCCAGAACAACTGGCGTGGTTTCTACCGTCCACCGGAAGAAGCCAGCCCCGTGCGCACGCTAAGCGAGTCGGAAATTGAAGCCCTGGGTCTGCAACTGGTGCTGCCGGTCC
>JBCCUW010000137.1:0-9345 GCA_039196385.1 Pseudomonadota bacterium | reverse complement strand
TGCGGCGGAAGGTATTCGAGTGAACGCCATTTGCCCAGGTTCTATTGCAACGCCGCCGGTGGTGCGCATGAGTCAGGACCCTGAGGTCCTGCAGCGTAATCTGCAGGCGCATGCCATGGGTCGGCTTGGCCAACCGGAAGAAATTGCCAATGCTGCAGTGTGGCTGGCCAGCGAACAGTCTTCTTTTGTCAGTGGTGAAGCGATTGTGGTGGATGGCGGGTTACGTGCGCGTTCGCCCTTGGGTCCTATGGGCAATCCGCTGCCTGTGCGCGGATAACCACTTGTTCTTGCTGTGCCGCGTTGGCTTCGCGGAGCACTGCGGCTATGATCAGGGTTGATTCATTCAACCCAAGACATTTATGAGCGAAAGCGAAGCATTGACCTATATTGGTACTCGTCCGGTCCGTCCGGACGGCGTAGAGAAAGTGACCGGCCGAGCCAACTACGGCGCGGACAAATCCATGGCGGGGATGATCTATGGCGCGGTGGTGCGCAGTCCTCATGCCCATGCCCGCGTAAAAGGGATTGATGCCAGCGCCGCTTTGGCCCTGGACGGCGTTTACGGTGTGGTTACGGCAGCGGATTTTCCGTCCCGGGACGGGATCAGTGTGGGGCGTCGGCGCTTTTTCGAAAACATTATTGCCAGCGACAAAGTGCTGTATCAGGGCCATCCGGTAGCGGCCGTTGCAGCCCGTACACAGCGCCTGGCAGAACGTGCGGCAGAGCTGGTAGTCGTCGACTATGAACCTCTCGAGGCTGTGCTGGACATGCAGGCAGCGCTGCAACCTGATGCGCCGCTGCTGCATGATGATCTGTTTACGCAGGGACTTGATGAGACCCCTGAGCAGCCCTCCAACGTGGTTAAAAAGGTGGTGATCAGCAAGGGTGATGCTGCTGCGGCGTTTGCCCAGGCGGAGGTCATCATCGAGCGCACCTTTGTGACCCCCATGGTGCATCAGGGATATATCGAACCCCATGCCTGCGTAGGCAGCATGACGCCGGATGGCCAGGCAATCTTATGGTGTTCAACCCAGGGCCATTTTGGCGTGCGCGATATGACCGCTCTGGCGCTGGGCATGGACACCGGTGACATCCGGGTGGAGCCGGCTGAAATTGGCGGCGGCTTTGGCGGCAAAACGGTTGTCTATCTGGAACCACTGGCGCTGAAACTCTCGCAGCAGGCAGGTCGGCCGGTGAAAATGGTCATGCGTCGGGAAGATGTTTTTCGCGCGACTGGTCCGGCATCGGGTACCCGTAATACGGTGAAGATAGGTGCGCGCCGGGATGGGCGGATTGTGGCGATGGCGGCAGATCTGCTGTATGAAGCGGGCGCTTATCCCGGTAGTCCGCTGGACGCCGGGGCCATGTGCATATTTGCGCCGTACGACGTGGCCGATATTCAGATTGAAGGTCTGGAGGTTGTAGTCAACAAGCCGCGGGTGGCGGCTTACCGGGCACCGGGTGCGCCGCAGAGCATGTTTGCCAGTGAATGTGTGCTGGACGAATTGGCCCAGGAGCTGGACATGGATCCGATTGATCTGCGCCTGTTGAACGCAGCCGAAGCGGGTACCAGCGCCGCGTATGGACCGCGGTTTAAAGAAATTGGCCTGCGCGAGTGTCTGCTGGCCGCCAAGGCGCATCCGAATTATCAGAAGGCGCTGCAGGCAGGCCAGGGTCGTGGGGTAGCCGTGGGCTTCTGGTTTAATGCAGGAAACAATTCCAGTGCCGAAGTGCATGTAGCAGAAAGCGGCATGATTAACATTGTTGAAGGCAATCCAGATATCGGCGGCAGTCGTGCCAGCATGGCGCTGATGGCGGCGGAGACCTTACAGGTACCCTATGAACGCATTCGCGTTCGCGTGGGTGACACCGACAGCACCGGCTTCAGCAATACCACCGGCGGTAGCCGCACGACCTTTGCGACAGGAATGGCGGTTATTCAAGCCTGCGAAGATGTAATTGAGCAGCTTAAAGCCCGGGCTGCCATGACCTGGTCGGTGGAAGCTGATCAGGTGGAATGGGTGGATGGTGAAGCGCGCCCTCTGCCGGGCGTGAATGAAGAAATCGAACCGTTGAAACTGGCAAAGATTGCCCGGGGTTTCCCCCGTACGGGTGGTCCGATATCAGCGCGGGCGTCGCTGAATGCGCAGGGTCCGGGACCGTCGTTTGCGGTTAACCTCTGTGATGTTGAAGTGGATCGGGAAACCGGCCGTACGACGGTGTTGAGTTTTACCGCCATTCAGGATGCTGGCCGGGCAGTTCATCCTGACTATGTCGAAGGACAGATGCAGGGTGGCGCGGTACAGGGTATTGGTTGGGCTTTGAACGAAGAATATATCTACGATGCGCAGGGCCAGCAGGAAAACCCCGGTTTTCTCGACTACCGTATTCCGGTGGCATCCGATCTGCCCATGATTGATACCCAGATTGTCGAGGTGCCCAACGGGACTCACCCTTACGGAGTGCGCGGTGTGGGTGAAACCCCAATCATTGCCCCGCTCCCCGCGGTGGGCAATGCGGTAAGCCGGGCACTCGGCATGCGTCTGGCAGAGTTACCCTTGTCACCACCCAAGGTGCTTGCCGCGCTTGAGGCCGCGGAATAACCGTTATCTGAAAGGGTTGTCGGCAAAGGCTATTTTGGTTGGCGAGGCGGATGCCGCAGGCACCGCCAGCACGCTGGCCAGATGCAGGAAGAAGCTGCCGACCCCGGCAGCACCCTGCATATAGCCGGTCTGGGTTTCTTCAAAATCCGGCCGGGCGCGGTGTTCGGCCTGTGGCCAACGCGTCCCATCGTTGTCGGTCACTGCACGCCGGCATAGTTCATCAGCCACCCGCAGTGCGAGTTTGAACGCCTGCTCATCCCCTCTGGCTTTGTAGACGTACAAGGCGTAGTCGCCAATTCCGGCGTCACAGCAACATTGAGAAATATTGTTCCACAAGCCGAAACCGCGTTGTTCCGGCGCCCCGGTACTGCGCAGCCCCAGCATCAGCTGATCAGCAAACTCGAGCCATTGAGCTTCTCCCGTGATCTCGTTCAGCAGGTGGTACAGTCGCGCGGTGCCTGCAGGTCCGTGACATTGACCCAGATAATAATGCGCGTTGGGATTTTTGCCTTCTTTCTGGTGACATACCAGCTGGCCTTCCCCGTGGCTGAACGCGATGTTCTGCACGTGTTCCGCCCCTGCGACAGCCCCAGCCAGGTGTTCTGCGGCGCCGGTATGTTGGTACAGTCTGGCCAGAAAGTAGGCCACGCCAGCGCCGCCGTGAGCAAAATTTGGTGCGCTGAAATCGAATGGCATGTCGTTCATCAGCCGCCATTGGGTGCCGACGGGCATCGGTTCGCCGACCTCAAGCAGGCGGTCACCAACCGCCCGGGCAATGTCCAGTCCATCAGGATATATGCCGTTTTCCAGCGCGTAGAGATAAACCATACCAGCGCCTGCTGCGCCGACTGAGGCGTCGTAAATCTCGCGGTCACCCGTCATGCCAGTAATGTCGGCAAAAGGCATGGGTTCGATCCAGCCCAGACCGTTGCCCAGTTTGCTGGCTTGTGTGGTCAACTGTTCCAGACAGTAGGCGGCAGATTCCTTAAAGCCGGGCTCGCCGCTGGCTTTATACAACTCGGTTAAGGCAAAGGCATAACCAGCCCAGCCGCTGAACATGGCGCAGGGCAGCGTGTCTTTGCGCTGTACGTAGGCCACCAGGTCGTGGCCGCACGCAACTGCGTCCTGCAGCGGACTGGCTTTGCCGGTGCTGCGGTGCAATTCCAGCAGAAAAATAGCGATGCCGGCAGAGCCCGCATAAAGCGTGCGGACGATGCTGTCCGGTTGTTCTGCGGCGCGTGACCAGGCCGTGCCGTCCGCGGTAGTGCGTTTGTACTGGTTCAGCCATGTTGCGACGCTTTCGGCAACCTCAATGGCTTTCTCCGGTCGCCAGTCGGAAACAGTGCTGGTGGTCATTTTCTCTCCCCCTCAAGGATTTGTCTGACAGCATAAGATTTTTTTGGGTGAGGGGGCGTAATATTTTTGCAATTTATCTATACTGCGCCGCCTTTTCTGGCCAAAGCAATTTGTCGGAAGTCGAATTTTAAGGGGGTTTAAGATGAGACGATATCAAACGCGGGCGACCATCCCGCTGGCTGTGCTGATACTGGGCACGGCAACCTTGCAGGTCCAGGCGCAGGAGGCGGCCGGTCCGCAGTCTCAGCCGCTGGTGGAAGAAGTTGTTGTGGTGGGTACCCGAGGTCAGCCACGCAGCGTGTTTGACAGTGCCGTGCCGATCGACGTGATCTCACTGGATGAACTGGAGTCTTCTGCGTCACTCGGTGGAGAACTGGGCGAAATTCTGCAGAACCTGTCTCCGTCATTCAATTTTCCGCGGCAGTCCAATTCCGGCGCTGCTGACACCATTCGCGCCGGTGCGTTGCGCGGTCTTAATCCTGATCAGCTGCTCGTGCTGGTGAATGGTAAACGTCAACACACCAGTGCGGTGCTGCAGTTGGAAGGTGCAGTCGGTCTGGGCAACGCGCCGTTCGACTTCAACACCATCCCCAGCGGCTCGATTGAACGGATCGAGATTTTGCGCGATGGCGCCAGCGCTCAGTATGGCTCTGATGCAATCGCTGGTGTGATCAACGTGGTGTTGAAGGAAGGTGCGGGCGACGGCGCGATCTACAGCAGCTATGGCGCCCACGTCACCGACTTCGAGCCGTTGCGCGAAGATATCACCGACGGTCAGACCTTTTATGCGGGTGGCGACTACGGTTTTGATCTGGGCGACGATGGCTTTTTGCGCATCGGCGTGGAATATCGCGAGCGCAATGCGACCAATCGTGGTGCGCGGGGTGAACTGCCATTTTTTGAAAATCAATCACCAGTTAACCTGGCCACCAATGACACCGTGAACTTTGCCCCAGGTGACGGTGAGAACGAAGATCTGTGGGTACATTACAACGCCCAGGTGCAGGTTGGCGAAATGCAGGCGTATTCGTTCGGTCGTTATCACGACCGCGACGGTGAGGGCACCGGCTTTTTCCGTTACCCCGACAGCTTTGCCAACGTTCAGGCCATCTACCCGAACGGATTTCGCCCCATCACCACCGGTGAAGGTGAAGACCTGTCTCTGACAGTTGGTTTGCGTGGTCAGGCGGCGGAGTGGTCCTGGGATGTCAGCGCCACTTATGGGCGCAATGAATTTGACCAGGGTCTCAAAGAGTCGCTGAATGCCTCTTTTGGTGTGGCCAGCCCAACCACCTTTGACCTGGCGGAGTATGAACGTGATCAACTCACCATCAACGCGGACCTGGTGCGGGACTTTGATGTTGGCATCGCCGCACCCCTGACCTTCGCAGTGGGTGCTGAAATTCGGCAGGAGAATTTTGAGAGCGGCGCCGGTGATTTTGCTTCTTTTGCGGACGGCGGCCAGGGTGGCGCTGTGGGTGCCCAGGCAGGTCCGGGACTGACACCGGAGTCGGAAGTGGATGTTGATCGTGATGTCTACGGTGTTTATGTGGATGTGAGCGCACCGCTTACGGAAAACTTCACCGTGGGTGCGGCAGCCCGCTACGAAGACTACGACGACTTTGGCGATGCTTTGACCGGTAAACTGTCAGCGCTGCTGCGCATTAACGAAGCGCTGGCCCTGCGTGCTGCAGTGAGCAACTCGTTCCGCGCTCCGGCACTGGTGCAGGTTGGCTTCGAAAACCAGACCACCAACTTTGGGGCGGGTGGCCAGCTGGTGACAATTGGCCAGGTATCCGTCAATAATCCTGTGGCGATTGCCAATGGCGCACAGGAATTGACCGAAGAAGAGGCGGTCGGCTACAGCGTTGGCCTGGTGCTGACACCCACTGATAATTTTTCGTTAACGGTGGATGCTTATCGCACAGACATTGACGATCGCTTGTCCCTGCAGGGGGTGCAGGCGGCGAATATCACCTTCTTCACGAATCTGGTGGATACAGAAACGGAAGGGGTCGATATTGTGGCGACCTACGATACTCCATTGGCAGGCGGCAACCTGGCGCTGAGCCTGGCGGCGACCTTTACCGACACCGATGTCACCAATCCTGACGCCATTGGTGAAGAGGAGTTGAATATTCTCGAAGATGCTTCGCCGGATCGTAAGATCATTTTTACCGCCGCGTGGCAACGCAGTGCGTTTGATCTGCTGTTAAGAGTGACCGACACGGGCGAGACGGTGCGCAACTTTGACTTTGGCGGCGGCTTCCCTGATCCACAGACGCATGACTCCAAGGTCACCGCGGATATCGAAGTGGGTTATCAGATCAACGATGCCTGGAAGTTTGTGGTTGGGGCGGATAACGTATTTGACGAATACTCAGATCTGTCCAGCGCTGACAATAACTTCTTCGGCAATCTGCCCTACGATGTGCTGCATCCGGTTGGCTTTAACGGACGCTTTGTCTACGCCAGGACCAAGTATACGTTTCAGTAACGCCGGGTCTCACCCACGGCAAAAACGTTGAACTCAGCTTCATCAAGCTGATGTTGACGCCGGGCGGCGGCAAGGTCCGTCACCGGCGTTAACACGCCCTCTCCGGACAGCACAAACGTACCCCAGTGCATCCCCATGGACTGCCGGGCGTTAATATCCTTGTGAATCTTGACGGCTTCCTCCGGATTGACATGCACCACCCGCATGAAGTCCCGTGGTTTATAGGCGCCGATGGGGATGATGCCTAGATCAAATCCACCGAAGTGTTCACCAATCTGTTTGAACTGTACGTTGTTATAGCCGGTATCACCGCCAAACCAGGCGCTGAAGTCTGACCAGTTGATGGCCCACGACGCCCACAACGTGCGATCCCGGTCGGTCAGCGAGCGGCCGGAGAAATGTTGGGACGGGGTGGCGGTAATCGTAATGGTTCCACCGGGCTGTTCGATGCGCTGAGCGCGCCACCAGTCCATTTCCACCACCCGGTCGGGATCGATACCCTTGCTGACGAACCAGCGACGCAAGCCCAGTGGGACAAAATACAGAGGCGTATTACCCAGCGCGCGGATCGAAGGGGTGTCCAGATGGTCGTAGTGATTGTGCGAGATCACCACAATGTGTATGGGCGGTAACTCGTTTGGGTTGACAGCGGGCGCAGAGATACGCCTTGGCCCGGCAAAAGCCACTGGCGAGGCATACTTACTGAACATGGGGTCGGTCAACACGTTAATACCCTGGTGCTGTAACAGCAGGGTTGAGTGGCCCAGCCAGGTCACGGTTGGGCGGGGCTCAACTTCCCCAGCAGGGACAATCTCGTGGGGAAGCGTGGCAATAATGTCGCGTTTTCGATCGTATGTCTGCCACTCACCGCTGAAAAAGCGCGCGTTGAAGATACCCCACAGACTGCCCGTGTGATCGGCGTCGTATGGATTGGTAAAGGTTTTTGCCAGGTGGTGGCGGGTGTCAGGAGGGGCAGATGGGGTTTGCGCTTGACCGGGTGTAGCTGACCAGCACAGCAGGGTGAGCAGGCTGGCGCGCAGGGTGTTAGATAATTTCATCCATGCAGGTTAGGCAGGCGTCTGTGAAACCTGCGTGAACAGCAACCGGGAGCCTGTAGGGTCGTCAGCGGCGTGTCTCACCCTGCAGAAAAGGACCATCAACACACAGGCGGCGCCCGTCCGGCGCTGCGCAGGCCCCGCACACGCCGACACCGCACTTGGTCAGGTAATCTATGGCACTGAAGATCTGGTTGGTTTCACAGTATTTTGTCTGCACCGCCACAGCAGCGTGTACCATCGGTGCCGGGCCGCAGTTGTAGAACACCAGATTCTGCAACTCCTCAGGTGATAACGTCTGCAAATGGGCGTCGAGTAGTTCCGTCACCAGGCCATGGTATCCCTGGCTACCGTCGTCGGTGGCAACGTGCAGGGTGGCTGCTGCGGCACACTGGTCCTGGAAATACAGTCTTTCCGCACTGCGTGCGCCGACAAAAATGTCTGCATTGCCGAAATCCCGGGTCAGTTGATAAACCGCTGCCAGCCCGGTACCGCCGGCCACCGCAACAATTCTGGCACCCTCTGGCGGCTGGGCGGGTTGACCATGCGGACCGCGCACATAAGCCTGGCTGCCGGGGGGTAAGGTCATCAGCTGCTCGGTAAACTGGCCCAGATTAATCACCACCAGCGAAAACGGGTCGTCAGTCAGTGCGGAAAAAGGCTTTTCGCCTAACCCTGGAATCCACAGAAAGATGAACTCACCCGGCTGGACAGGTATGGGTCGGTCGAATTTGAGGATGGCAATGTCATCGGTGACCCGCTCGTTTTCAACCAGTGTGACCGGCAGAAAACTCATGTCCACGTCGTAATGAATTTGCTGTTCGCACTGATTGCTGCCGGCGTCCAGGTCGGTCGAGAGCGCCTTGAAATAAGCGTTGATCTCGTTGGATGTCATGCCGGTTAAAGCGGATCCGACGCCGAAGATACTGGCGCCAGCATCCGCAAATGCGCGTACGTCATCTGCGCTGCTGATGCCGCCGCAGCCGATGATAGGTACGTCGACGGTAGCGCGAATCTCACGCACACACTTTAGTCCTATGGGTAGCACCCCTTTGCCTGACATGCCGCCCATCTCGTTGCTCAGCACCGGTGCGCCGTGGGCGGTGTAGTAGCCGGGCCCGACGGTATTGATCGCACACAGAGCGTCGGCACCACCTGCAATTGCGGCGCGGGCAATCTGGCCGATATCGTCCACATTGGGGGTCAGTTTGGGTACGACGGGAATGTCGACCGCGGCTTTTACCGCGGCAGTGATGGTTTCCACCAGCTCTGGGTCCTGGCCCATGGCCATGCCATAACCCTGGGCGTGGGGACAGGAAAGATTCAGCTCCAGACCGTCCGCGTGGGGCGCCAGCAATCGTGCAACTTCAACAAATTCTTCGACGCTGCCGCCAAAAATAGAAATCAGCAGAAAACGGTCGTCAGGCACCTGCAGGTCGGCAAACAATTCGGCACTGGCTTCTGCGCCGGGATTGGTCAGCCCCACCGCGTTGACAAAACAACCGGGTGCATACTGACTGTAGACCGGTTCCCGATTCCCCAACCGGGGTGGCAGCCCAATGCTTTTGGTGGTCATCACACCCACTTCGGGCATGTGTTCGAATACGTACTCGATGATCGGCACTGCGGTGGCGACAATGCCGGACGGGATGGTGAACGGGCCGGACAGGGTTTTTCCCAGAAATTCAGCGGTCAACTGGTGCAGGTCTCACTAGATCAGAATAGCGTTTAGTTTACCTGGATCGACGCCCTGACACACGGCCCGATGTGGGCCAGGCCGATGCCGGGCCCCTGATTGGGGCCTTATTAGGGCGCTTATTCACGCACTTATGAT
>JBCCUW010000136.1:0-9356 GCA_039196385.1 Pseudomonadota bacterium | reverse complement strand
CTGGTTAGCGTGGCAGACCCGGACAGTTCCGCAGCGGTCAACAGCACAGTAACAAGGGTGGTTTCGAGCCATAGCATGCGCCGCAGGCTGGACTTAACGGTAACGTCCGATAAGCTCATAGCCGCAGACGGGCTCGGACAATGTCGATAATGCCCACGTGGGGAAAGTACACATGCGCGGCCAAACCCACAGGACATTCAGCAAACTCACCCTGTTGGGATGGCAGTGAGAGCAAGACCTGCGCGACATCTTCGTCATTGCGCGATTTGGCCAGCGCCGCAATGTCCTCTCGACCCAGCGTACCACCCGCACCCCGTGTCAACAGCACAGACGCCAGGCGCATCTGCTTTTCCCCCTCCAGGATCACTTCAGCCTGCTGGCCAGGACGAATCAGTGAAACCGCAGCATCAGAAACGGGCACGTCAACCAGCAGGTCGTCGCAATCAATCCACTCGGCCACCGTCTGACCCGCAGAAACGTTGGTACCCGACGAGATCAGCTCCCGCCAGAATGTGCTGTTCGGCCGCACCCTGACCTCCGCCTGACGACGGCGCGCATAGTCGTCAGCAGCTGCCGTCTCAATACCCGAAGCTTCTTCCACTATGATCTGTGCTTCGCCTGCCTGCTGGCGCGCGCGCTGCAGTTCCAGATCTAGAGAAAAGTCTGTGACATCCAGCCACTCGGGTACCGCGCCGTCACTTGCCAGGAATTGACCACGCCCGGCCCCCTCAAGTCTGAGCTGCAGGTCATCCAGATTGCGTTGCAGACCAGCGATCACCGCCTCCAGCTCCGCGATAGCCATATTCTGTTCATCAAGAAGCTGCTCCGCTGCCAGCTGCCTGCGCTGCAACTGCTCAGTTCTCTCTCGCTGTTGAACCAGCAATGCCAACTGACGTTGACGCCCTGTGAGCGCCTGCTGCCAGTTGCGGCCTGATGTCTCCAGGCGGGAGATCTGCAGTTCAGCGTACTGTTCGCGCAGCAGATTTCGCTCTTCGACGAGATGCAGAACCGATCGCAGGTATTGTTGCGCGCTGCTGAACCGATCCTGCGCCGCACGCACCTGGAGCTGTGCTTCTTCCAGTTGCGCACGACTGGCCAGATGATTGGTGACCGAACCGATAATCCCGTCCGCGGGGACGCGGGCATTGACGATGATATCCACGTATTCAACGGTGCCAAAAATTGGCGCGCTGGCCAGATGTGACCAGGCTGTGACTGTGGCGTTACGGGCCACTGTCGAATGCAGATAAGGTCCGATAAGCCATAGTGCATAAAGCACAAATGCCACTATCGGGATCAGGCGCGCCAACCACATCAATGCAACGCTGTTCAGTTTGCCAGCTGCGACCCGCGAGAAACGTCCGACCATCTTGTCCCGCATACCGAACTAACAGAAAGCAAACTACGCAAAGATAAGAACTGTTGCGATCAATGTATTGACAGATTTACAACGATGTTAGCGCAACGCCTCCAGCGCAGCAGCCCTTGCGGCGGCAAACTCATCACCCGCATACCAACTGGGTTTGGCCCGCTGCTGAGCCAGCAGATAGCCGGCATAAAAACCAAACTGAGCGTCCTCGCGCAAACCATCAAATTGCCACGCCGGGCTCAGCTCATCACTGGTCTGATGATAGTGTTCAATCACGTATTGGCGGCTGAGCAGGTCGCCTCTTTCCCGGCCGCCGTCCAGCAGGTCTGTCCCGCCGCGAAAATAGAGTCCGGGTACGCCAATGCGCGCCAGGCTGAAATGGTCTGACCGGTAGTACAACCCTGCACTCGGGTTCAAGTCGCCCACCACATAACGCTGTTGGTGTGCCGCCGCTTGTTCAGCGACCGCATCGAGCGTGGACCGGCCATAGCCGATAAAGGCAATATTACGACTGCGACCGGCCACCTGCCCGCCATCCAGGTTAATATTGGCGGCAATGTTGCCGGGCGCGAAAGTGGGCTGTCGGGCATAAAACTCTGAGCCCAACAAACCCTGTTCTTCCGCGCCGGTAAAGACAAACAACACCGAGCGGCGCGGCGCCGGTTGCAGCTCAGCAAATGCTTCTGCTATCGAAAGAGTAGAGGCTACCCCGGCGGCATTGTCCATGGCGCCGTTGTAAATCAGATCATCTTCCCCGCTGTCCGGCGGCAGCATTCCCAGGTGGTCGTGATGCGCCGTGTAGACCACCACTTCTTGCGCCAGCTGCGGATCACTACCCGGCACCAGCCCCAGGATATTGGCGCTGGTGCTGGTCTGCTGGTCAACCACCATGCTCAAGTTGGTGCGCACACCCAGCGTCACCGTTTGAAAATCACGACTCTGTGCTGCCTGGGTCAGAACTTCCAGGTCTTTATCCGCCATGGCGACCAGGCGTGCACTGGCGGCTTGGGTCATCCAGGCTTCCAACTGCAGCGTGGTGGGTGCATCACTCGGTAGCTCGTACTGGGGGCCGGTCCAGGAGGTCTTGACCACCTGCCAGGGATACCCTGCCGAGTAATTCGTATGAACAATGATGGCACCTGCAGCGCCCAACGCCGCGGCAATTTCGTATTTGTAAGTCCATCGTCCGTAGTACAGCCGCGTCTCACCCTTGAATAAATCGTTAGCCTCATGCGGGTCGTTATTCAGCATCAACAGGATCTTGCCGCGCACATCCACGCCTTTGTAATCGTCCCAACCATACTCCGGGGCTTGAATGCCATAACCGACAAACACCACCTCAGCATCACGCACTTCTGCGAGCGGCGCTTGCACGCCACTACCCACGATAAAGTCGGTTCCCTGGACAAAGGTCTGGGGCTGTCCGGATCCGGTCTGCTGACATCCTGGCGTGGCATCAGTGCAGACAAATGTCCAGCGGGACGGTTGTTGTGCGTGCAGCGCAACCAGGTCGAACCGTTGGCGCCAGCCGCCGTCTGCAGCACCAGGGGTAAGACCCAGATTGCGTAAGCGGTTGATCAGATAAGTTTGCGTTTTAGCATCCCCGCGCGTTCCTGGCGCCCGTCCTTCGTAAGCGTCGGAAGACAACTCCGCAATATCCGCACGGATGGTGGACTCGCTGATCACCTGCCCGGCGTGCTGCACAGCTTGTGGAAAAAGTGAATCAGGGAGCACCCCACAGGCCGCCGGCAAAGGGAACAGCAGCCAGAGGAGAAAGCGCAATCGGCGCTGAGCCCAATGCGCGTTCAAGCGAACACAAGTCTGCGAGGGGATTGTCATCATCTACTGTTTTCGCCAGAACTTTTTGCTATTTTTAAGCACCTGACCCTTTGCAGGTAGCGCCAATGTTACGACTTTCCCGGGAAAAACACCCCGCAACCACCAGAATGCTGCTGCTCAGCATCGCGTTGAGTCTTGCCAGCCTGACCGCTGCGAACGCCCTGACCGTGAACGAACGCGTCGAGAACTTTCGCCTGTCCGACCATCTGGGCCGCTCCCACGAACTGTACTATCACAGTAACGCCAAAGCCATTGCAGTGATGGTGCAGGGCAACGGCTGTCCCATCGTGCGCAACGCCATGCCGGGGTTTAAAGCCCTGCGCGACCAATTCGCCGCCCAGGGTGTGCAGTTTCTGTTACTGAACAGCAATCTACAGGACAACCGCACCAGTATTGCGGCGGAAGCGGAAAAATATGCCTACGACATACCTATCCTGGTCGACGACACACAGCTTATTGGTGAAGCGCTGGGGCTGGTGCGTACCGGTGAAGTGTTTGTCATCGACCCACAAAACTGGACCATTGTTTACCAGGGCGCAATGGATGACCGTCTGACGTACGAAAACCAGAAACCGGCAGCAACCGCCCACTACCTGGCAGACGCCCTGCAGCAGATGGTCGACGGTAAAGCAATCGCTGTCGCCAGCACAGAGCCTGTCGGCTGCCTGATCAACTTCCCCGAACAACATGCTCAGGCGAAACACGCTGATATTTCATACAGCGATGACATTGCCCCTATCCTGCTGGACAATTGTGTCAGTTGTCATCGCCCGGGTGGCATCGGCCCCTGGGCTATGACCGACTATAATATGGTGCGTGGTTTTGCCCCCATGATTCGCGAGGTCATTCGCACCCAGCGGATGCCGCCATGGCACGCGGATCCCAGTGTCGGTCACTGGAGTAATGATCGCTCACTCACCCCGGCACAGCGTAAAACGCTGGTGCATTGGATCGAAGCAGGGACGCCGCGAGGCGAGGGTGATGATTTACTGGCCAGCACTGAGCGAACCTACTACAAATGGGATACCCAGGCTTTCCTGGGCGCCCCCGATGCAATCATCGATATACCAGCCACTGAAGTACCGGCTACAGGCACTGTGGACTACCAATATCATCATGTGGCCAATCCCATCGGCAAAGATGTGTGGATTCAGGCTGCCGAAGTGCTGCCAGGCGACCGCGCAGTGTTGCATCACACGATCACCGCCTTCGGCGAGATTATTCAGGAAGGGCGGCACAAGGGGCGATTTGACTACCAGGGCGGCCTGAGGGGTTACGCACCGGGCATTACCAATCAGCCGTTTCCGGCAGGCACAGGCGTGTTCCTGCCCGCTGACGCGACCCTCGAGTTCCAGATGCACTACACAACCGCGGGCCGCAGCACGGTTGATGCTTCGAAAATGGGTCTGTGGTTTCACACGGAGCCGCCACAACACGCCATTGTCACTATGTTTGTGCTGAACACCCGCATCCGGATACCGGCTCATGCCAACAATCACAAGGAAACTGTGACCCAGGTGATCCCCAAAGATGCGCTGTTGTACAATCTGATGCCGCACGCCCACTTTCGCGGCAAAGCGGCGGAATTTCGCGCGGTTTATCCTGACGGAACAGAACAGCTGCTGCTGTCGGTACCCAACTACGATTTTAACTGGCAGACGACCTACGAGCTGGCAGAACCGCTTTTTTTGCCAGCCGGAACCAAGTTAGTTCAGGCCAACTGGTGGGACAACTCAGCACAGAACAAAGCCAACCCTGACCCTTCTATTGAGGTGCGCTGGGGTGAGCAGTCCTGGGAAGAGATGTTATTTGGGGCTGTTTCTCTGCGCTTCCTGGACGCCACTGAAGCTGCGCAAATCAAGCAAGCGGCGCAAACCAAAGCGCGCGCAGACACCGCCCTGATCAGCCGTCGCTGACGTATGAGTAAACGCATGCACAAAATTCTGCTGCCGTTTCTGCTCATTCCATTGCTCGGACTTGGGGCTTGTCAGCCCGCCGAGAACGGTTCCACCAACCCGGATGCTGCTAACGCCAGCACAGGCGGCAGCAACACACCGGATGTCACCAACGGATCACCAACACCGCCCCTGGATCTATCAAGAGATCACCTGCAGGGGTTGGACAATAATATCGACAATGCTGGCCACGAACCCGAGCCCGTACTGCCGCAGATGTTCCCGTCTGCAGATCAGGAAACTGACAGGAAAGTCAGGGTAGAAGGCAGTCTGTTAACCGATAAAGAAGCTGCCGAACTCGAAGAAGTCATTGACGGCGTTGAAGTCAAAGTTGAAATGCGCACGCCCTGAAGGGGCGCTGAATCAAGTGGTGCTGTATAGAAGCGTGCTACATACCCCGTAGTGGCAACCCGGCCGCCTGGTATACCGCGTCAATCACCTGCATCTGCTTCACGCCATCCCAGCCGTCCGTATACAGCGAATGGCCGTGCTGTACGGCATCCAGGAAAGCATCCAGCTGATAACCATAAGTACTTCGCCGCGCAAACTGCTCATGGGTCGTATGCCCCCGCAGCGTGAGTTGTAGATCGTGACCATTCTGGGGTACCAGCGGATTGTCCACCAGCAGCGACCCTTCACTGCCGGTGATATGCAGATAAGCCCGTCGCTCGATACCCGGACGCATATCGCCGGATGTGGTGGCTGTCACGCCACTGGGTAAGCGCAGGCGACAGGTCATGTACACATCCACATCTTTGGGGCCCACCTCAGCCTGGGCGTCCAGCACCTCTGGTTCTTCGCCGCTGATATGCCGCACCCAGGATATCGGATAACAGCCAATATCCATGGTGACCCCACCTCCCAGTCGATAGTCCATGCGTATACCACCATCAGGCTTAACTGGGATGTGAAATGCTGCATCGATATGTTGAATGTCACCTAGCAGTCGCGCTGCGTAAATCTCTCTAGCGCGCAAAAAAAGCGGGTGATAACGATAGTGATAAGCATCCATCAAAACGCGCTGATGTTGTTCCGCGGCCTCCGCCATAGCCCGCGCTTCCTCTGCGTTACTGGCCAGCGATTTTTCGCACAACACATGTTTACCCGCAGCCAGTGCGCGCAGCGTCCAATCATGATGCGCGGTGATGTGCAGTGGATTGTAGATCGCATCCAACGGCGCAAATTCAACCAGCTGCGCATAACTGTCCAGCACCTCGGGAATGTGATGGTGGTGCGCAAAAGCCGTCGCACGCTGGCGGTCACGGGCGGCCACGGCATAGATCTGTGCCCGTGGCTCATCGATGCACGGATACACCAACGCGCGCGGTGTAATGTTGGCGGCACCCAGCACCCCGAAACGAAACATACGTCCTCCTGCAACTTTGTGCTCAAGCTTAGTGTAGCTATCCCAGTGTAGCTATCCCAGTGTAGCCATCCCAGCAAGTTGAAACGAGGCGCTGGAACGAACGGTTGCAATCAGGGTCTTACTCTATACAGGCCAATACGGACCACTATCAACACAATTGTAGATATGTATAATTCGTTGACCGCGCGCGCAGGATACCGCGCTGATAAGCAAAAGATTGCGGAAAGCGACAATACGATCACGGAGATGGCATGCTGATATTAACGCGCAGAGTGGGTGAAACAATTAAGATAGGTGACGACATTACGGTCACCGTTCTCGGCGTGAAAGGCAATCAAGTCCGCGTCGGCGTGGGCGCGCCACGCAATGTGTCTGTCCATCGGGAAGAAATTTATCAACGGATTCAGGATGAGCAGAACGCCGCGACACCGATTAAATCGGTTAACCCCAATTCCTGAATTCAAGCACACCATACCGGTGCAGCTTACCCATCATTCAAACTTTTCCATTTCCACCCGGGCGACAACGCTTGTGCTTCAACTGCGCATACTGGCATTCGGTCTCTGCTGGGCGGCATTAACCGCCTGCGGGACAGACCAGTCTGCTGAGCAGGCCGTAACCCCGTCAGGGCCTGTCATCGAAACCTACCAGGGGCAGATACAGGGCCTTTGGCATGACAGCGGTGACGGCCTGCAGGTATTTAAGGGTATTCCCTTCGCGCGCCCACCCGTAGGGGCACTGCGTTGGCAACCTCCACAGGCGGCGAGGGCATGGGGCGGCATCCTGCAGGCCGATCGTTTCAGCCCGGCCTGTTGGCAAAACACGGACTATGCCGAATTCGTGTGGTCCCGAGATGCTTTTGCCGTCAGCGAAGATTGTTTATATCTCAATTTGTGGACCCACAGCGCGTACCAGGCTGAACCGGCGCCGGTGATGGTCTGGTTTCATGGGGGTGCGCACACCGGCGGCAAAGGTCACGAGCGCATTTTCGACGGCGCGGCGCTGGCGCGCCTTGGTGTGATCGTGGTGACCATCAACAACCGCGTGGGCAGCCACGGTTTACTTGCCCATCCCGAATTAAGCGCCGAGTCCAGCCATGACAGTTCCGGCAACTATGGCTTGCTGGACAAAATAGCCGCCCTGAACTGGGTGCGGGACAATATTGCGCAATTTGGCGGCGATCCCACCAACGTGACCATTTTCGGCCAATCCGCGGGATCCCAGAGCGTGTGCAACCTGATGGTTTCACCGTTGTCAAAGCACCTTTTTCATAAGGCCATTGGGCAATCCGCCAGCTGTGTGATGCCGTCGGGCATTGATGATCTGAACGGGCAGGAACGGGGCGCCAGGCTGGCCCAGGCAGCCGGTGCCAACAACCTTGCAGCGCTGCGTTCTTTGAGCCCTGAAGCGCTCCTGGACAGCGAGCGGACCACCGGATGGGCTAAGCAGAGCCGTCTGGTGGTGGACGGCTGGGTCATCCCCACGCCACCTCACGAACGCTTTGAGGCAGGCCAGCAAGCCCGGATACCTCTGCTGGTAGGGGTGACGGCTAATGAAGGCCACCAACTCTTTCCTGATCAGGCTGATATCACTGATGAGACACTTGAGTCAGCGCTGACTAACGTGTTGGGCCAGACAGCGGCAACCCAGGCGCTGGCGCTGTACGAACCCGGTCCGGCCCCGGAGCGCTACAGTCGTATTATGGCGGACCTGGGCCTGACCTACGCCGCACGCCGCTGGGCTGACTTGCAGGCCGCAACAGGGCAACCGACTTACCTGTATTTTTTTGATCACAATCCCCCGGCATTTCGTTTGTACGATCCCGGCAATCCGGATTTACAACTTCCCGGCGGTCCACGCAGTCCCGGTGCCTATCACTCATCCGACCTGGCCTATGTGTTCGCTAACACCCAGTTGGTCGGACATGCCTGGCAGCCCGCCGATCACGAACTGGCCAGACAGATGAGTCTGTACTGGACCAACTTCGCCAGAACCGGCGACCCGAATGGCCCGGGGTTGCCCCCATGGGCGGCTTACGAGGCTGACACTCAAGCCACCCAGCGCCTCAATTCTGCACCGGAGACCGTTGGCGGCGTACGCAATGCAGAACTGGAGATTTTTGCCCGCGTTCTGGAGCGCTGACCGTCAAGCCTGCTCAGCGTCGAACACTTCTTTAGCAACAGCCATCCCTTCGACGGCAACCGGAAACCCGCCGTAAATGGCCATATGCATGATCAACTCACAGATTTCTTCACGACTCAGTCCGTTGTGACGACCTCGCGGAATATGCAGGCGCAGCTCGTTCGGCCGGTGCAAAGCCGTTAATGCCGCAATAGTGATCAGACTGCGATCACGGGCGCTCAGACCCGGTCTGGACCATACGCCCTCCGGGAGCACCGTCTCAACAATCATCTTGCCCCAGTCATCGCGGATCTCATCCGGCGTCGAGAGGGTCTCAGTGAACAGCCGAGCCAGCCGCAACTTTTCTTCTTCGTCCACAATTACGCTCCTTCCCAAGTGATGTATGCAATTCCACTATAAAAAGAAAGTGGCCACAGGACACATGAATCTGCAAAAATGCCTTACGCACCCTGGCGTCCCAAGCGCTGAGACAGGATCCGAGAAAGGATCCGAGAAAGGAGCTAAGAAAAGAGCTAAGAAAGGAGCTGAGAGATGGCACAACTGGAAGGCGGGGATGCGTTCCCCGAGATTACTCTGAACGTCGCCGGAGGCAGCACACTGGTCCTGCCCCGCGACATCGATACACCCTACGCCGTAGTGCTGTTCTATCGCGGCCACTGGTGACCCTTCTGCCGCCGACTGTTAG
>JBCCUW010000135.1:0-9358 GCA_039196385.1 Pseudomonadota bacterium | reverse complement strand
GGCCGAGATGGTTAACGCCAAACTGCAGCTCAAATCCATCTTCAGTCAATGTGTAGGGCGGCACCATAACGCCCGCGTTGTTAATCAGCACATCCAGTCTGGATTCCTGCGCGACGTCAGCAGCGGCTTCGCGAACCGATGCCAGTGAGGCCAGATCGAGGGGTACCCAGCGCAACTGCGCCGCCGGATGCAGTGCGTGGATGCGCGCCATGGCTTCGTCAGCCTTAGTTTCATCGCGGCAACCGAGCAGAATGCGGCCACCCTGGCCGGCCAGCACTCGGGCGGTTTCGAAGCCTATGCCCGTGTTTGCTCCAGTGATCAGAAAGGTTTTGCCCTCTTGAGAGGGTACAGATTGTTCAGAGTAGGCTGACATGAGGATCTGCTCGCCGACGCGGTTCTATCCCGCAATGACGCCGACTATGACAGATCCTCAAACAGACTTGAACCTGGTCATCCAAGCTCGCGCAATGTCGCTCACAGCGTCAGGCGCATTTCCTCGCCAATCGTCTGGAACCCAAACTTGTTATAGAAAGGTTCGTTGTGTGCGGTGCTGGCCAGCAGGTACAAGCCAATCTCCGCACAGCCCCGCGCCCGGGCGTTATCAATTACCGCCTGCATCAGCAGCACGCCCACCCGCTTACCGCGCGCAGCCGGGGTCACCACAAGCTCTGCCAACTGACAGTATTCACCGCCAAAGCGCATGGCCCGGTTAAAGCTCACTGCAGCAAGGCCCAAAGTTTGTGCTTGTGCAGCGCCGTCAGTCGAGTCTTCCGCCAGAATGATGCGGCCACGCTGTTGCGAGACCAGATCAGCAAACACCGCTGCCATGTTGTCGCTCTGGGCGCCACCCGTGGCAGACTGCAGTTCTGCAAGCAATTCCCTGCATAGAGCAAAGTCATCTGGTCCAGCGTCTCGCAGTGTCACGCTCATGGGTTTCAGGGCCGCTCAGATTCGCGTAACACCGGCGCGCCACGGCTCTCTTCCCGCAACGCGGGACCCGCTACCGCTTTGATATCTCGCGGTGCCAGCGTGCGGCCGTCTGCTGATACTGCGGCCATGCGACGAATGGGCTGACGGTTCTGCCGCTCAACAAAAACCAACCGCTCACCTGCCGGGTGTGGCTTATGTTTGTCACCCCAGTGTGTCATCGACAACAGAACCGGCTGCAGATCCAGCCCTTTTTCCGTAAGCACGTATTCCGGGTGACCGCCCTCATTAACAAGTCTACGGGACAGGATCCCTTCTTCTACCAGTTGATTCAATCGGGTGGAAAGCACATTACGGGCTATGCCGAGATTTTCCTGGAACTGACTGAATCGTCGGGTACCGAAAAACGCATCACGCAGAATAAGCAAGGTCCAGCGCTCGCCGATCACATCGAGGGTTTGCGCCAGAGAGCAATTCATCTGATCAAACTTTTTGTATTTCATCGCGCTATTCTATGTGATTTGGCAACCACAGCAAAACGCCCTTGCTGGTCCGCTTTGTGCGCACACTGAACCGACGCGCCCCGGCGCTACCGATTCAGATCACATCAAAATCGATTATTACGTTGTCCGAGATGGGATGCGCCTGACAGGTCAGGACAAAACCCTCGGCAAGCTCTTCCGCAGACAGGGCATGGTTAAGATCCATATCTACTGTGCCCTCCAACACCTTGGCTTTGCACGTCGCGCACACGCCACCCTTACAGGAAAAAGGCAGGTCGACACCACTGTTCATGGCGCCGTCGAGGATGTTCTCACCATCTGCGCTCAGCTCGAACTGCACCTCCCGGCCGCCAGCCCGTACCCGGACCTGAGTGGTTAAACCCGCGTATTGCGCAATCCGGTCACGCTGTTTCTGCAGGGCTGCGCGCGCATCTTCAGCTGAGGCAAAAAACAGTTCGTAGTGAATCCGAGCTTCGTCGACACCAAAGTCGCGCAAGCCTCGGGCGACTTCTGAGGTCATACCTTCCGGGCCACAGAGAAAAAACTCATCGTACCCGGCCAGGTCAAGCAGATGCCGGTTCAGTTCAGCGCCTTTGCGATTATTGATGCGGCCGTTCAAAACCGGTGCGCCCTGCTTCTCCTGACTGAACACGTTGATCCACTGCAGCCGTTGCAGATATCGATTCTTCAACCAGAGCAACTGCTCCCTAAAGATGATGTCAGCAGACCGGCGATTCCCGTACAGCAGTGTCACCCGACTGTCCGGCTCCTCCGCGAGCACGCTCTTCACAATAGAGATGATCGGTGTGATGCCACTACCTGCAGCAATGCATAGATAACTCTTTTTGTTTTCGGGATGCAGCGGTGAGGTGAAGGAACCTTCAGGCTCCCTGACTTTAACCCGGGTACCGGCACGAAAATTCGCGTGAGCGTATTGAGAGAACGCGCCGCCTTCGATTTTCTTAATGGCGACCCGCAACGGCTCACCCAGCGCAGCGCAGATAGAGTAGCTGCGTCGCAGTGTATCTCCGTCGCAGTCCACGCTTAACGTGACGTACTGTCCCTGCTTGAAGCAGAACGCCCCGGTCAGCTCTGCTGGCACAGCAAATTCCACACACAGGGTATCGTTCGCTTCAGCTTCGACCGCCGCCACAGTTAACCAGTGTTCTCTGATTGGATCTGGCATCAACAGCAACTCCGGCTAAAGCGGTTTGAAATAATCAAACGGTTCCTGGCATGCCAGACACTGCCACAGCGCCTTACAGGGCGTGGAACCAAACTCACTGACCCTGCGGGTGTGTTGACTGCCACATTGCGGGCATGCAGTTGTCTGGGGTCCCGCAATACCATATTCACGCAGCACCCTGCGCGCTGAACGCTCCAACCAGTCTGTACTCCAGGCAGGCGCCAGCCTGACTTCAACTGCCACTTCCGCAAACCCCGCAGCCTGCAGTTGCTGCACAATCTGCTGACTGATCCAACTGGTGGCCGGACAGCCGCTGTATGTTGGCGTGATTACCACAGTGACCCTTTCTTCATGGCGGTAAACATCCTGCAGAATGCCCAGCTGCCAGATACTCAAGACAGGAATCTCAGGGTCTTTTACCGCGTCCAACAGATCGAAGAGATACGCATCCGGCGACTCGCGACGCCGAACATTCAATGCATGACGCTGCGGCGAAATGCTATCGAGCAAGCGCACTTCAGCTTGTTGCCCTGTCACCGGTGTAGCTTTCGCGGGTGTACTTGTTTTGGGTGCGCTTGGCATGGACATCACCGCTACCACTGCAGCCCAGGATAGGCTCGCTGCATGAACTGCATTTGCGCCAGCAAGTGACCCAGATGTTCTGTGTGGACCCCCTGCCGGCCACCGTGGACCTGCCAGTCGGCGGCAGGTTTCACCAGCTCAAGTTGAGACAATAACCCTTCAACTTCGAGCATCCAGTCGGCGCGCAATGCCTGCCGGTCAACACCGATACCTGCATCGACCAGAGCGCTTTCCAACGCATCCATGGCAAACAACTCTTCGACGTAACCCCACAGTTCATCCAGGGCCGCCTCGGTACGGTCCCGGCTGACAGTCGTACCGAGTGCCAGCTGACGCAGCCACTGACGGCTGCGGCGTAAGTGATACTGCACTTCTTTGTGGGTTTTAGCGGCAATGGCGGCCAGCCCTTTGCTGCCGGACTGACTGAGGCCGGCAAAATAGAGCAGTTCAAACACATCCAGCAGGTACTGTCGCACCATGGTAAAGGCAAAATCGCCGCGCGGTAACTCAACCATTAACAAGTTTTCAAACTCAGCAGCATCGCGCAGGAAAGCCAGCTCATCTTCGGTGCGGTCCAACGCTGCACCAGCGTGCGCGTAGCAGAAGCGTGCCCGGCCAAGGTAATCCAGCGCAACATTGGCCAGCGCCAGCTCTTCTTCCAGCGTGGGCGCGTTCGCACACCACTCGCACAAGCGCTGCCCCATGACCAAGGCGTCATCACCGAGACGACGGGCCAGCAGTGCTTCGGGATCGGTATGTTGTGTTTGTTGCATTGTCAAATGCCTTACATGTTGTCCACGCCGTCCGGCAGGACGTAGTGGGTTGCATGACGATAAGGTTTATCATCCATGGGGTCGTAGAATGCCTCTACGTCGGACTCCTGCGAGGCGTGAATGTGCCCCGACAGAACTACCCAGATACTGGCACCCTCGCCGCGGCGGATATAAGTTTCCCTGGCGTACTCCAGCGCCTGTTCCGTACTGTGGGCATGCAGGCTGCCAACATGCACATGATCCAAACCGCGGCGACCCCGGACAAACACTTCGTAGAGTGGTGCTGGTGATGTTGAGGTCATTGTGGTGCCTCCGGATATTTTTCCGCATACGCCTGGGCCGCTTCGCGCACCCAGGCGCCATTGTCGTGGGCTTGTTTGTGGTGGGCCAGGCGCTGACGGTTGCACGGACCATGACCGCTGATAACACGCTCGAATTCCTGCCAGTCGATAGGCCCAAAGTCGTAGTGCCCACGGGTTTCGTTCCAACGCAGGTCAGGGTCCGGGATTTGCAAACCTAACACTTCAGCTTGAGGTACCGTCTGATCGACAAATTTCTGGCGCAGGTCATCGTTGCTCTGACGCTTGATTTTCCACACCATCGACTGGGCGCTGTTGGCAGAAGCCTGGTCATGGGGACCAAACATCATCAGCGAAGGCCACCACCAGCGGTCCAGAGCATCCTGAGCCATGGCCTGCTGAGCCGGGCTCCCGGCAGCCAGCGTCAGCATAATCTGGTAACCCTGGCGCTGGTGAAAACTCTCTTCTTTACAGATGCGCACCATGGCCCTGGCGTACGGTCCATAAGAGGTTCGCTGCAGGGAAATCTGGTTAACAATGGCTGCCCCATCGACCAACCAACCAATGGCGCCGATATCCGCCCATGTGAGTGACGGATAATTGAATATCGAAGCATACTTGGCACGACCATCATGCAGCGCTTCCACAAGTTCTTCGCGGGTGGCGCCAAGAGTCTCGGTTGCACTGTAGAGATACAGACCATGGCCAGCTTCGTCTTGAATTTTCGCCAGCAGCACGCATTTGCGCTCCAGAGTGGGCGCACGGCTCAGCCAATTACCTTCAGGTTGCATGCCAATCACTTCCGAATGCGCATGCTGCGACATCTGACGGATCAGATTCTTACGATAACCCTCTGGCATCCAGTCTTTGGGTTCAATCTTTTCTTCAGCAGCTATGTTCTGCTCAAAGCTCTGCGTGACATCACTGGCTTCACTCATGGCAACACCGGATTGTAGCTGAAGTGCAGCAAAATATGACACGCAATTCTATATTTTTCAATATTTATGTATCATTTCTGCTAGTGTCACCGCACAATACGTTGACCTGGCAATACTTGATCATATTGACTGACACACCCACCAGACTCCTGGAACCTCTGTTCAGACACTTTATGCAGCGGACGCCGCTGCGGACCGGTTCGCTGATCGTCACAATTCTAGGCGACAGTGTTGCACCACGCGGCGGGGTGGTCTGGTTGGGCAGTCTGATTCAGGCGCTGGCACCCCTGGGTATCTCGCACCGCCTGGTGCGCACCGCTGCCTATCGTCTGGTCCAGGATGGCATCCTGTGTAACCAGCAAGCGGGTAGAAAAAGTTATTACACGCTCACTGATCTGGGCCACGCCGAATTTGCCGCTGCCACCAAACGGATTTATGCCACACCGGCGCCACCCTGGGACGAACACTGGTGTCTGCTGCTGACGCAACAGTTATCTGCACCCGCACGCACCAGACTACGGCGCGATCTGGACTGGCTGGGTTTCGCTGCTATCGGCGCAGATCTGCTGGCTCATCCGCAACCGGATCGCCAGCGCCTCGACACACTGTTGAAAGGCGTTGCCGAGAGCACGGATGTCATAGAGTTCCGTGGGCAAATACCGGCACCTCTACGCCCGCAGAAGCTGCGGTCATGGGTCAGGCAAACGTGGCAATTGGAGCGACTGGCGGATGCATACAGCCAGTATTTGAAACTTTTCCAGAGCGTGCAACGCAAACTGGCGAGCCGGCCGAATATCACTGACGCGGATGCGTTTTACTTGCGGACCTTTGTCATCCACGAATATCGCAAAGTGTTATTGCGTGACCCGGGTTTGCCCGAGGCATTACTGCCAACCAACTGGCAGGGCCACGCGGCTTACACACTGACCCGATCGCTGTATCAAGGCACGGCAGGGGGCGCTGAGCGATACATCAGCAACACCATGCAGAGTCGCAATGGACCCCTGCCCCCGGCGGATGAAAACTTCTACCAGCGGTTTGGCGGGCTGACAATATGAATCAGCATGCCATCTTGCAGTACACTAACTGAAACAACCCCGCTGAGGCAGGCTATATGGAAACGCGCACCGGACCGCTCAAGGATGTCACCGTGATAGATTGCACTATGGCGCTGGCAGGACCATTCGGTACCGCCTTACTGGCTGATCTGGGCGCCAACGTGGTGAAAGTTGAACCGCCTCGAGGGGATGCCTTCCGACCTCTGCCCCCCACCTCGCCAGATTATGCGAACGCCGGCAAGCAAGACCCCGAAACTGCCACGGAGGGTGTCGACTACGGTGCTGCATTCGCCACGGTAAACCGTAACAAACGCAGCGTCGTATTGGATTTCAAAGACCCTGCGGATCGCGAGGCGCTGCTCCAGCTGTGCGAGCAGGCAGATATCATTGTCGAAAACATGCGTGCCGGGGTCATGGACAAACTGGGCTTGGGCTACGATGTTATCAAACAACGCAATCCCCGCATTGTGTATGGGGCCGTGCGCGGGTTCGGCGATCCCCGCACGGGCGCCAGCCCATATGCCAGCTGGCCTTGTTACGACATTGTGGCGCAAAGTATGGGGGGCCTGGTGAACCTGACGGGACCGACTGACGAAAGCGGCTATCCCTGCGGGATCGCTGTGGGGGATGTCTACCCGGGCACGCTGATGGCCCTTGGGGTAATTTCCGCCCTGCACCACGCCCGCCAGACAGGCATTGGGCAGTTTGTTGACGTGGCCATGTACGATTCGATGCTGACCTTTACCGGCACCGCCCTGGGCGGTTATGGCCACGGCGGCACGATGTCCGGGCCCCAGGGTCGCCACTCACGCGGATTGATGCCGTTCGGCGTGTACCCCGCCAAAGACGGCAGCGTGGCCATTGGCGCCCCCGGGGCGGCACACTGGCAAGCCCTGTGCGAAGCAATGGAGAGACCCGACCTGATTGACGACGAGCGGGCACGCAACACTTTTGTGCGGGTGAAGAATGGCGAATTCATCATCGAACAGATCAGCCTGTGGTCGGCAACCAAAACCAAACAGGAGATCCTCCAATTACTCGGCGGCCGCGTACCCTGCGGACCCGTCAACACGGCCGAAGAGATTTTCAACGACCCCCATGTTGCCCAACGCGACATGCTGGTGACTTATCAACCCCAGGGAGACAACCCACCTGCCACCATCGTCGGCAGCCCCATCAAATTTACCGCCACACCGGCAGGCGTTTACGGACGTCCACCGCGCCTGGGTGAACACGATACGGAGATTCGCCGCGAGTTTGGACTGTCGGACGAGTGACCAGCCAAGTGAGAGTTGATCAAACCGATTGCAAAGCAGGAGGCAGGCATGCCTGACTCACCCGGTATCGCACTGCAGAGCGAGGCTGCGCTGATTGTCTATGTGGACATCAAAAGCCCTTACGCCTTTGTGGCCATTCAGCCGACCCTGCAATTGCAGGCACAGCTGCAGACACTGTTCGATTGGCGACCGCTCACCCTGGATATACCCAGTTATCTGGGTTCTGCACGCAAAAAAGCCGGCAAGGTGGTTGAGTCCAATCGCAGCCCAGCCCAGTGGTCTGGCATCAAGTATGCCTATCGTGACGCACGACGTTACGCGGAACGGCAGGGATATGTCCTGAAAGGCACTGAAAAGATCTGGGACTCCAGCATCGCCAACATCGGTATTACCTGGGTGATGGAGCAGGCACCGGAGCGTATTGGTGATTACTTTGCCGCGGTTTATCCACCCTTCTGGCGCCGAGAGCTGGATATTGAAGACGCCAGCGTGGTCGCCGCTTGCCTGCGCGAGGCCGGTGTTGACGACACTGGATTTCTCCAGTATCAACAGGAGGCCGGGCGAGAGGCACACGACCAACTCCAGGCCCAATTGCACCCTGCCGGCATCTACGGCGTGCCCACCTATGTGTTTGACCAACATATTCTATTCGGCCGCGAACATCTGCCACTGGTGCGCTGGCACCTGCAGGGCCAACCGGGGCGGGCGCCGGACATAGTCTACGAACTAGCATGATCAAAATTTATCTGGATTTTAAATCACCAGCCGCTTACCTGGCCCTGCAACCTACGCTCGAGCTATTGGCAAGGCATTCCGTGACCGTCCAATGGATCCCATTCAAAGGCCCGGCATTTAATGTGCCTGCACCACAGGCCGAGGAAGACAAGGGGACCCGGCACCGCCGCATACGCGCAGAGGCGCGTCGCGATACGCACCTGCTGTACGCCCACCATCAGGCGCTGCCGATGCACTTTCAACAAGCGCCCAAGGGCAGTGACCTGGCCCTTGCCGTTATTATGGCCATACAAGGTGACCCCCTGCCCTTTATCCGAGCCGCTTTTACCGCCTACTGGGAACATGGACAGGATCTGGAAGCACCAGACATAGTCCGCCCGCTGCTTGAGCAGGCGCAACTGGCGCCGGACCTGTTAGCTAGGATTAACCCTGACGCGTTGCTCACAACAGCCCGTAAACTCGCTGAAGCGGACGGTGTGGTGGACACCCCTGCCTACGTGATCGATGGGCAGTTATTCATCGGCCGTGAGCATTTTCCCTGGCTGGAAGAAATGCTTACCCAACATCACTGATCCGGCAACCGGCCCGCATGCAGGCGCCGCCAGCGTTGGTCGCACCACCAGCAACCGGTCCCCGCAACAGCAACCACCAACAGCACCGCTAACGCCAGGGGTAAGCCCGGCTCGCCGGCCACCCCCAACGGCGAAAACAATAGATAGGTCAGCGCAATACAGGCTACCAGCAGTACAGCGGTTGCGCCGGCGTGCCGCCAAGGGGTCAGATTGACCCGGGGTTTGGGCTGGTAACGCCAGGGTTGCGCCAGCGGCCGCCACCAACCAATCAGTAACATCAGGATCACTTCAATCACAAACAGAACCGCGTACAGATGGATGAAGTTCATTTCCACCGGCCAGACAAATTGCAACAGTCCGTAAGCCACCACATGGAAAACAACAACCACCCTGGCCGCCAGGGCAGGCACACGCCTTGTAAATAGGCCCACCAGCACCAGGGTGATGACCGGGATGTTGTAGAAGCCCGTGAAGATACGAATGATCTGCCACAACCCTTCCGGTGCAT
>JBCCUW010000134.1:0-9360 GCA_039196385.1 Pseudomonadota bacterium | reverse complement strand
GCTGCTGAATGACGGTCTTCTGGAAACATCAGCACGCGTCGTCATAGTCACTGGTGACATCTATATCACCACAAGCGACTGCACCCGGGACTTCAGCTACAAAACGATCATTGGCGCGACCAAAGCCTACAGTCGCAGCAAGCTGGGCAATATCTGGATTGGGCAAGCTCTGCAAGAACGGTATCCGGAAATGATTGTTACGCTGGTTCACCCAGGCGTGGTCAACAGCGGCCTGATGATGGGCGACTCACCCGTGGAGCAGGTGATGAAAAAGATCCTACTGCCTACGCCGCTTGGCGCACAGACCTCCCTCTTCTGTGTTACGCAGACTGTTGTTCCAGGAGGCTACTATCACAACACGCGGGGGCTGGTTCACCTGCAGTCATCTGATCCCGCCATGAATAGAAAGCGGCAAAGCGAGTTATGGGAAGAGTGTCAGGCAATCACAAACAGTTATGCGGCCCAACACGCAACAGACCCGCAGCATGAGACTTAAGCTTTGGCTGATAGCGACGTCATTCTATCTATCCGGATGCGGCTTGCTGATGGATGAAATCGAAACTGACGGCTACAACTACAGCCGGTTCTCAGTCGAGTACTACGATCACTCAAGCCTGCCCGGACCTTGGGCAGGTCAACGGGCAAGTGACGTTAAGCTCACGGATCTGAGTGGAAATGTTGTAAAACTCAGCGATCATCGGGGCAAATTCATTGTCCTGGAGACCGCAAGCATCACCTGTCCCGCTTATCGACAACATGTTCAACCGATGAACGCATTGAGACGGCGCTATGAAGGGGAAGCGGACGTAGTGTTTCTTGTTCTCTACGTCCGTGAGGCGCATCCTGGCAAACGAATTGGTCGGCACATGAACTTTGCACAGAAGTTGTCGCTGGCACGAAGATTTGATCACTATGTGCCTGAGGAGACTCGCACGATACTGATAGACGACTTATCAGGCACCGCCCATCGGACTTACGGTTCCATGCCTAATATGGCCTACGTCATCAGTCCGGACTTTCGCATCCTGTTTAGAAGCGATTGGACCAATATTGAGGTGATCGAGAATATATTGGCGCATCGGAGTGGCTTACCCATCATCGACGCAGAGCATCATGACCCTGGCTCAGGCTCGCTCATAGCCTCAATCAATGTGTTGCTGGACGGCGGATTAGGTGCTATCTGGGATGTTGTGATTAACGCACCTGAAATAAATGCAGCGTGGTCCAGAGCCGATGCATACTATCAGCAACATGGGAAGCTGAAGCGGAGTAGCGAAGAATGATCTTGATCACCGGAACAATCATGCTGGAGAGCGAATCCGAATTAGCCACCGTTCGCGATGCCCTGGTGCGGCGTGCAGAGCGCAGCCGCGGCGACAATGGCTGCATCGACTACCAATTCAGTGTAAGCCTGGATAATCCCAAAGAGATTCGTCTGATAGAGCGCTGGGAGAGTGAAGCACTCCTGGAGGCTCACCTGGCAATCCCGGATCCAGAATTCACTGAGACAATCGGCCGCGGAAAAATAGCAACAGCGGTTGTTGAAGCCCACGAAGTCAGTGCCTCACGCGAGATGATGCGCCGACCTTAACTCCATTCTTCCTTTTTATATTTAGTGCCAGCACCATAAAGTACTTAATAAACAGTTAGATTTGCTTTAAGCCGTCTGCTCGTTCACTGCGCGCCACGCTGCATCGAAGGCTGCATCCATCAAAGGTGTTGCTTCAGAATCGGTATTCGCGATGGAAATTCTGCCGAACTGGGCGCGCCCGATCTCATGGGGTGCCTGACCATCTTCCCACTTCGGATCATCCAGACCGAGATAGAAATAGGCGTAACCATGCGGAATTCGATTTACCGTAATGGCACGTATATCTTTTGCGTGATTAAACCCGTATTTACCCAGCATATTCTGTAACTGCTCACGGATCTCAGATTCATATTGCGCAAACGTCGTCGCGTAAATTTTCTGTCGTCCGGCCCTATACAGATCACGTCCAACACCGCTTTCCATCGCCGGAGTGGGTGACCCCATCATGAACACCGCCATGGGGTCGTCATCATTGCGCGGAGGTTCGTATCCGCCATTGGTCATGGTGGGAGCAGTACTGACCCACTGAAAATTGTCATATGGACACTGAGTGAACTCGACGCCAAGTTGGGCGAAGGCGCGCCCGTTTTCCAGCAGAACGTTAGCGTACACAAAGGGCACCCTCACGCCGTAGCGCAGCGCTTCTTTCTGGCGTTCACCCATTTCCGGGCAGAGATGGGGAATGAGATTGTTATAACACGCTAACACACAATGGCCGGCTGTAATCTGCTGAGGATTGTGGGCACGCACGTATTCCACCACCACACCCTCATCTTTTTCTCTCACGCCAACCACCGTGCTGCTTAATCGAATACGAGTGGATTGATTGTCCTGGTCCAGTTCATCATAGTCGAATTGCGCTACAGCAACGTCTTCAAAACCTTTCATATCGGGTGCAACATTTGGAATCAATTTCTGCACCAGCAGGCGCGCAACCGACGCGTTGCCGTCTGGGAACATCCTGATTTCAGCCAGATCTTCAAGCAGCATTGCTGCCAGGGAGTCGATAAAGTTGGTAATCCAACCCATGGCCCGCAAGCCCGGCGCACCAGCTGAGATAGCCTCAAGTACCGTGTGTTGCCAACCTGACGGGCCGTTAAGAATGAGCAGGTGTGCGTCAAACATCGCTACCGTTGCCTCAGACAATCCAACCCGATCGATCAGGAACCGGTTGTAGCTGACGGAGTTGATGTAATCGTATTGCTCGCTCCAGGATAGTCCTTCCAGAAAATCTCGCTGACCGCCAAAGAACGCAACAAGTTTTTCCTTTTGCTCCACTGCAATCGGCAAAGCGTCCACTGCAGCAGCGTAGTCACCCCGACCGTGGAAAAACTTATACCAATGGCCCCCGACCGTAACGTGACCATCTGCTGTAGGAATTGACATGCCAACGTTGCCATGCCACTTACCACCCAGCAGATAATTGTCCGGTGTATTTGCAGCCATCGCGTCGATAGCTGCCTCATCGATGCCAAGGTCGCGCATGAGGCTGGCAGCAGCCTCACTGTAGTTGCCTGGACTATCGAGATTCTGCGCCCCACCAAGACTGAGCACCATTCTACCGTTGTGGTGAAATTCGTTACGCTTGGCATGGCCGCCAAAGTCATCATGATTGTCCAGGATCAATATCCGCGCATCAGCGCCCACCTTCTTTCGATAGTACCAGGCTGCGGCCAGACCGCTCATACCCGCACCCACCACAATCAGGTCATAGTGTTCATCTACTACTTTGTACTCTGAAGGTTTTTCGCCTCGCCAAGCCAGTGCGTGCGCAACCTCGTAAGACCCTTCGTGACTACCGCGCATGCCCGTGATAGTGGGCGGATAGTGTCCGGTACCAGAATTTTCCGAAGCGGTGCGATGAACAGCGCTCTCCAAAGCCCACAAACTTTTTGGGGCAAATGCACCCACTCCTGCACCCAATGCAACCCCGTTCATGAAATCCCGCCGAGTTACTCGCCTGACCATTTTCCCCTCCCCGTTCTTGTTGTCGCGAATCTAGTCACCCAGATTCTGAACCCAGTTTGAGAGTACCCCAAACGCTTGCGTTATTCCGTAATCATGAGTTCAGAAGTAGTTTCTTGACTGTCATGAGGCCCAGCGTAATAGTGCAAGCTGGACACAATGCAAAGGCGCCAGCCAAAGCGATGAACCGCTTGGAGTGCAACACAGAAACAGCTCAATCAGTGAGGCGCATGTCGATGGCGCAGAACGTCTTGCGAGTTCTGCTCACCGCAATGACGGCATTGTTTTGGGTGGCATCTCCAAGCCACGCACAAACCACACCGTTGACCACTGACCTGGTCAATGCCCGCATCGCCGCGTTGAGTCAGCAACAGCCGCCAAATACATCGCTTGCTGAACAGTACGAAGCCGTCAAGTTAAAGCTGGAGCAGGCTACTGCTTTAGAACGCGACGCGCAGCAATATGCAGAGGCACTGACGCGTGCCCCAGAGCTTGAAGCGGAAATCCAGCAGCGACTGGATAACTTGGACGGCAGTTACGACGCCGAGGCTGAAGTAGCGACGATCCAGGAAGGTGATCTTCAAGAACGTCTGTCATCTGCCCGCGCAGCTCGCGAAGAGTTCAATACGCAGATATCGGCCATGGACCGCGTGCTGTCTGCCCGGGAAAGCAGAGCGGACAGCATCCGAACGCGCCTGGCTGAAATAAACGAGCAACGCGAGAAGGCCGAGGCACCGACACCCGTTGACCCAATCGCCCAGCCATCAAGCGCCGAGGCTGACGCGTGGTTGGCAACCGCAACCAGTATGCAGCTGGCAGCCGAAGAGAAATCTTTAACCACAGAACTGGACAGCCAGCCCGCACGGCTGAATGCTATCTTAGCCCAGCGCGCTGAGCTGGTGCTGGAAGTCGACCGGGTCACCGCGTTGATCGCAGCAATCAGCTTGCGCACACAGGGTGCCCCCGAACGTCCTGACGCAAAGATAGATATCAGTGTTGCAAAGGACGATAGGCTGCAGGGCGTAATCAGCAGACTGATCGAAGATCATGCACAACTGACCAGTCAACGCATCGAACTGAACGCTTCTCTGACTGAGGCGCAACTACAACAGGACCTTTTAAACACAAACACTCGTTCTCTGGATGAGCGTTTTGCAACAGCAAAACGCATTGTTGAATACGGTGCCGATAGTGAAGAATTAGGGCCCCTGCTGTTCACCTTCTGGGTTCAGATAGATGATCTGACTTTGGCGGATAGCGGTACTGATCTCGGTACAGCGGGCTCCATTGTCATCCGACGTATCGATCACGAAAGCAGATTGGCCGCCCTGGTCAGTACTGGAGCATACGTTGATGGATTGATCCAGGACGCAGGACTGCAGACAGCCCTCGTGTCGGCCGATGTGCGCACCCAAATGATCGACCTGGTGCGTGCCTATCGCGAGGATCTGCGCGATGTGATCAGCCTGGAATCCAAGTACCTTGCGACACTGAGTGATCTGCAGGCTCGCCGCGAAGCCTTGAATGCCGAGATAGATCAGTACGGTGAGTACATGCAACGCTTGTTGCTGTGGATTCCCAATCACCCACCGCTGTGGACAGTCAACTGGGCAACAATAGACGACGAGTTGCACATGATCGCGGAACAAGCGCGTGAAGTACGACTGGGTTTAGGCGTGCCATCCTTGCTGGCTTTGTTGGTTGCCCTTGGTCTGTTCGCCTGGCGACAAAGATTCGTTGACTATCAAGCTTCGATGAACCAGCTGGTCTCTCGACCCCGCAGCGATAGCATCAGATACACCCTGCTTGCCCTGGGTGTCGCGGTGCTGCGTGCGTTACCCGCTCCGCTGATCTTGCTGGCCATCGCCTGGCTGTTTGAAAGGATTCCAGGTGCCCCGGATCTTCAGGCAATGCTGCTCATCCCAGCAGGACTGTGGTTCTCTTTTTCTCTCATGCAGATTATTGGTGAACCCGACGGCATCGCCCGCGAGCATTTTGAATGGCAAGACAATTCTATGGATAGGATGCGTCGTGAACTGGCCCTTCTGCTTCGCTGGTGGTTGCCGCTCGCCGTTCTGGCTGGTCTGGCTAACGCGCTGACACCCGGGCTCGGCGAGGAAGCCATCGGAAGACTGACCACCGCAGTTGCGCTGCTTATTGTTGCTGTGTACTTCGGCGCCGATATTGTGCGCGAACTCAGAACCAGCGGCAGCGCCTGGCTGCAACCCATGCTGAATAGAGTGCGGCTTGCTTTCGTATTTGTGCTGGCATTGATTCTCTCAGCGACGCTGTCCGGGCGTATGTTTACCGTGAGCATCTTGTTCACGTGCGTGATTTTGTCAGCCTGGGCAGGTATTGCACTGTTGCTGACCCATGCAATCCTCATGCGCTGGTTAAAGGTTGTGCGGCGACGCCTGCGTTTGAACGAGTTGTTGGAACAAAGAGCCGCACCTGCTGTGACCGAAAGCGGCACCATGGAGGAAGGCGTGCGCGTGGACGAAAGCGCGCCCGCGCTGGGAGATATCAGTAACGATACCCGCCAGCTGCTGAACCTGCTTACAGCGGTGGCAGGTATTGCAGTAGCTCTGATCATCTGGGAACCGTTGCTGCCCGCACTGGACACCTTGGCGGAAATTGAATTGTGGTCTACCAGTACGGAAGTCCAAGGCGAACTTGTTCAGACAGACATAACCCTTGCGACAGTTGTGCTGGTGCTGGGCTTGGCCCTGGTGACCTTGCTGGCCGCCAAAAGGTTACCTGCCCTGTTAGAGATTGTGCTACGCAGCAGAACCACCATCTCGACCGGCGCCAGTTATACGATCAGCACGTTATTCAACTATCTGATAATCGGCGGTGGCATCATCGCAGCGGCTGCAGCGCTGGGTTTGCAGTGGAGCCAACTGCAATGGCTGGTGGCCGCGCTGGGTGTGGGCATAGGTTTTGGTCTGCAGGAAATTGTGGCCAACTTTATCAGCGGACTGATTATTCTCTTCGAACGTCCCATCCGTATCGGGGATGTGGTGACAGTCGGGGACAAAGACGGCACGGTCACCAAAATCCGCATCCGCGCAACTACCATACGTGACTGGGACGGCAAAGAACTGCTGGTACCTAACAAAGAATTTATCACAGGGCGACTGCTGAACTGGTCACTGTCCGATTCTCAGACACGCCTGGTTATTCCTGTTGGCATTGCTTATGGCAGCGATGTTGAGAAGGCACTGGATATGTTGCGTAACATTGTTACGAGCCATCCCAATACACTCGAAGACCCTGAACCGCTCATCGTGTTCGAAAATTTTGGTGACAATGCGTTGGAACTTTCCGCCAGGTGTTTTGTGGATGCACTGGAACATCGCTTGCGCACCATGACGGACCTGAGGACGGCCATCAATACCGCCTTTGCCGATGCCGGCATAGTCATTGCTTACCCGCAACGGGACATTCATCTCGATACCACTGCCCCATTGAGAGTTTCGCTGGAAGGGCCGGTGGGCGGCGATGCGAATGATCGATGAACTATCTATCTCTAAAGTTAAACCCAATCAAGGACCTGTTATAAGGAGGCCGCATGCAAGACACTGTGATTATTTTGGGGGCTGGCAATCCGAATGGTGTCGGTGGCGCCATAGCGCAACGCTTCGGTCGTGAGGACCTTCATATTGTGGTCTCCGGTCGCACCATCAGTAAGCTCGAGACCACTGCCCAATCAGTTATTGATAATGGCGGTTCTGCGGAGCCGTTTGTTGCTGATGTCACCTCACCAGAAGCATTGGCGGAGCTATTTGGTAAGGTCCGTGCCAACAATCAAAGAGTCGCCGCAGTCATCTTCAACGCGGGCAATAATGCACCCATCACATTTGCAGAACTGACTCCGGAAACGTTTGAAGCCTATTGGCGGGTCGGCTGTTATGGCGGCTTTTTAGCCGCAAAAGAAGCTATTCCCATTCTCGCCGCACAAGAATCAGGCTCATTTCTGATCACAGGCGCTTCCGCCTCACTGAGAGGCCGGCCTAATTTCGGGCACTTTGCCTCGTCGAAAGCCGGCCTGCGAAACTTGGCGCAAGCACTGGCCAGAGAATACGGGCCACAAGGTGTTCACGTTGCGCACATTGTCATCGACGGCGCGGTGAATGGAGGGATTGTGCAAAGCCGGTTTGGTGACTATCTCGACAAACTGGGACCCGACGGGGCACTGGAACCCAGCGCCATTGCTGAAACTTTCTGGCAAATACATCAACAACCACGCTCCGCCTGGAGCCATGAAATTGATCTTCGCCCCTTTAAGGAGTCGTGGTAATGCGTCCGGTCATTGTTTACCGAACCGCCGCTGGGCTCGCCCTGCTGGGGGTCATTGCCCATGAGTTCATCGGCGCGCCCATGGTGTTAGACCCACTGCATTCCAGTGGTTTACCCAACAATATCATCTGGCTACACCATTTCTCCTGGCACGTCGGTACCATCAGCGTCCTGGCGATGAGCGGTATGTACTGGTATGCCAGCACGCGGCCGGGTAATTATGCCATGGCTGTTGTGGCAACCGCGATCAGTGCAGGGTTCGCCTTGCTGGGCGTATCCCTAGCGCTTTTTGGCGATCCGATTGTCTGGACAACACCGGCACCCTACGTATGGACGGTGGTCGCTGCTACAGGTGCTTACGGAGTCTTTGTCGAGTTATCTTCGCATAATAAAAAGGAGGAATTTGTCACGGGTCGATAAGAGAAACAGCCTAGTTGTTACGCCGTTCCAGCTGTTCAAAGTATTCTACAAGACAATCAACAAAGGCGCGCACCTTGGGAGCCAAGTGGCGGCTTTGTGGATACACCACATACATACCCACATTACTATCAACCTGCCCCTCTAATACTTCGACCAACTGACCATGCTTGATTTGGTCTAGAACGAAAAACTGTGGCAGCAGGACCAACCCTATTCCTTGTACCGCGAGATCTCTTGCGATCTCGCCATTGTTTACCGTGACATTGCCTCCCACGGACACATTCTGCCGCCGTCCATGGCGCGTCATCGGCCACCGATTGTTAAAACTTGCCACCGTATCCACGATGCAGTTGTGGTCCTTAAGATCCGCCGGCGACTTTGGTGTTCCCCGCTCTCTGCAATAATCGGGACTGGCCGCGACCACTAATCGAACGTCCCCCAACCTTCTCGCCACCAGCGATGAATCGGGTAAATACCCTACTCGCACAGCAAGGTCGAAACCTTCGTCTACAAGATCAACAAAACGATCCAATGCACTGAGTTCTACAGTGATATCCGGAAACGCCTGCAGAAAGCCAGGCAAGAGCCGCTGAATACATTCTTTAGCTAAAAAGACGGACGCTGTCACACGCAACGTTCCTGTTGGTTGGGTCAGCGCTTCATTTGCCATGTCTTGAATTCGCGCAACATCGTCCACAACTTTCTGACACTCGCTCAGGTAATAGGCACCCTCTTCCGTTAACGACAATGCACGGGTTGTCCGTTTAAACAGAGCGACGCCGAGCCAACGCTCCAGTTCAATGACTTGTCGACTGACCGAAGAAGTCGACGAATTCAGCGTCCGCGCGGCAGACGCAAAACCGCCTTGCCTGGCCACTTCCGCAAACACCTTCATCGACTTCACCACATCCACGCGATTGCTCCTTGATCGATTGTCCCATTTATCGGGATAAACCTTACCACACGGAACTTATTATCAAGAATATCAATAACCGCTAGAGTGCCAGCGCACTACCGCAAGCAACCACCCAGAACCAGGGAAACCTCACCATGAGAACTTTTGTACTGACCGCCTTAGCCATCTT